>DASSOE010000020.1:0-2869 GCA_035700945.1 Sphingomicrobium sp.
GGCAAGGACGGCGCGCTCAAGGAATGGCGCTTCAGCCGGGCGACGGTGCGGATCGCGGCAAACATTGCCTACGAGGATGCGCAGGCGGCGATCGACGCGGCGGAGGAGGAGTGGGTCGAGGTCGCGTCGCCGGTCTGCTTCATGCCCGAGGTCGAGGGGCCCCTGCCCAACGAGCTCGTCGACCATGCGCTGAAGCCGCTGTGGGGCTGCTGGCGCGCGCTGCTCGCCGCACGCAACAGGCGCGAGCCGCTCGAGCTCGACCTTCCCGAGAGGCACGTGGTGCTCGACGAGAAGGGCCGAATCGAATCCGTGGCACCGCGCGAGCGGCTCGACGCGCACCGCCTCGTCGAGGACTTCATGATTGCCGCCAACGTCGCCGCGGCGCGCGCGCTCGAAGCGAAGAAGTCGCCGGTCATGTATCGCGTCCACGAGCCGCCGAGCCGCGAGAAGCTCGAGGCGCTCAAGGACTATCTCGAGACGTTCGGAATCGAGTTCACGCTCGGCCAGGTGATCAAACCGTCAACCTTCAACCGCATCCTCGAGCGCGTCGGCGAGTCCGACTTCCGGCCCGAGATCATGGAGCAGCTGCTGCGCACGCAGATGCAGGCGCGCTACGCGCCCGAGCGGCTCGGCCATTTCGGGCTCGCGCTCGGCACCTACGCGCATTTCACCTCGCCGATCCGGCGCTATGCCGACCTGCTGGTTCACCGCGCGCTGGTCAGTGCTTACAGGCTCGGCGAGGGCGGTCTTCCGCCCGCCGACGCCGAGAAATTCGACGAGATCGGCGAGCACATTTCGCGGCTCGAACGGCGCGCGATGGAGGCCGAGCGAGAAACGGTCGACCGCTACGTCGCGGCATTCCTCGCCGATCAGGTCGGCCAGCTCGTCATGTGCCGGATCACCGGCGTACAGCCGTTCGGCTTCTTTGCCACCGTCGTCGAGTTCGGCGGCGACGGGCTGGTGCCGGTCTCGACCATCGGAGAGGAATTTTTCCGCTTCGACGAGAAAGCGCAGCAGCTGGTCGGGGAGGATAGCGGAACCACCTATCGCATGGGCCAGAAGCTCAAGCTGCGCATCGCCGAAGCCAATCCGGTTTCCGGCTCGTTGCGCTTCGAAGTGCCCGGCCCGGCGGGGGCCGAACCGCCGCAGCCCGAGCGTCGCGACCGGGTGCGCGCCGGGAACCGCCGAGGCAGGCCACCCAACATCCGCCACCAGTCGCGGCGCCGCTAGCGGCCTCGCGCAACCTTTCGCGCCGCGCTGGATTGAGAGCGCAAACGGGAGAAGCACCATGGCCTACAAGATCGCGATCCTCGTCGGCAGCCTGAGGAAGGACAGCTACAACCGCAAGGTTGCGCGTTCGATCTGCGCGATCCGCAGCGACAATCTCAATTGCTCGATGGTCGAGCTCGGCGATTTGCCCCTTTACGACCAGGATTATGATTCGCTGCCCGAGCAGCCGGAGCAATATGTCCGCTTCCGAGAGCAGATCCGCGCGTCCGACGGCATCCTGTTCTGCACCGCCGAGTACAACCGCGGCCTGCCCGGTGTTCTCAAGAATGCGATCGATGTCGGATCGAGGCCCTATGGGCAGAGCGTGTGGAACCAGAAGCCGGCGGCGATCGTCAGCGGTTCGATCGGAGCCATCGGCGGCTTTGGCGCCAACCACCAGCTCCGCCAGTCATGCGTATTCCTCAACATGCCCGTGATGGCCCAGCCGGAAGCTTACCTCGGAAATCTCTCGGACGATGACTTCGACTCGAACGGGCTACTCAAGGACGGGGCCACCAAGCAGTTCGTCGAGAAGATCGCGCACGCGTTCCACGACTGGGTCGACATGATCCACCGCTCGCGCTCGCTGCTCGCGCAGGATGCCGCGCACGACAAGCAGGCGGAGAAGCAGGCCGAGCCAGCCTGACCGTTGCCGACGGGCCGCGGCCCCGATCGGCGGGAGAGAGAATATGGACATGACCTGGTTTTCGCGCTGGCAGCCGCAGCTGCTCGCGATCCTGCGCATCGTCGTCGCGCTGCTGTTCATCGAGCATGCGACGATCAAGCTGCTCGGTTTTCCCCCTGGCGGCCAGCCGGGCCTGCAGCAGGTCGGTAGCTTCCTTTGGATCGCAGGCGTGATCGAGCTCGTCACCGGCGTCCTGGTACTGATCGGCCTGTTCACGCGTGTCGCTGCGTTCGTCGCGGCCGGCGAGATGGCGATCGCTTACTGGATGGTCCACGCCAAGATGGGCTTGTACCCTGCGGTGAACATGGGGGAGGCGGCAATCCTGTTCTGTTTCGTGTTCCTGTATCTGGCCGCGGCCGGCCCGGGCGCGTGGAGCATCGACGGGGCGCGCACCAGGAACGCGCCCGTCACGTAACTTTCGACCGCGCTTTGAAATGCGGCTGATCCCACTCGCGGGAGTCGAGGATGCCGGCCAGGGTTTCCGCGGCGCGCACGACGTCGGCGTAGCGCGTGTAGAGCGGCGCGAAGCCGAAGCGCATCAGGTCGGGGGCGCGGAAGTCGCCGATCACGCCGCGCGCGATCAGCGCCTGTATCACCGCATAGCCCTCCGGGTGCGCGAAGACGACGTGGCTGCCTCGCCGGGCGGGATCGCGCGGCGAAGCCAGCTTAACTTTGCCGCCGCAGCGCGCCTCGACCTCGTCGACGAACAGCCGCGAGAGCTTGCGTGATTTCGCCTGCACGTCGGCCATCGCAATGCCGTCGAACGTGCCGAGCCCGGCGTCGAGTGCCGCCATCCCGAGGATCGACGGCGTGCCGGTCAGGAAGCGGACCATCCCTTCGCCCGGGCGGTAATCGTCCACGAATGCGAACGGCTCCGCATGTCCCATCCAGCCCTGTAGCGGGTTGTCGAGTTCG
>DASSOE010000021.1:0-9584 GCA_035700945.1 Sphingomicrobium sp.
TCGATGAACGCGCGGCCGAACTCGCGCTGGTCGGAAGCGACGACCTTGCCGCCCAATTGCTGATGAAGCGTCTGCTGGCCGTAGCAGATGCCGAGCAGCGGAACGCCGCTATCGAACAGCAGCTGCGGCGCGCGCGGGCTCTCCGCCTCCATCACCGACGCCGGCCCGCCCGAGAAGATGACTCCCTTCGGCTGGAGCCGCTCGAACGCTTCCGCAGCCGCGTTGAACGGCGCGATCTCGCAATAGACCCCCGCCTCGCGCACCCGGCGCGCGATCAGCTGCGTGACCTGGCTTCCGAAGTCGACGACGAGGATGGATTCTGGGGGCTGGACCGTCATGGCGGCGCGATAGCCATTCTCGGCGCGGAGTAAAGTTTAGGTGGCCAAACGAAAAGCGCCGGACCCTCGAGGAGCCCGGCGCAAGTCCTTACCTCACCTCAGCTTAGTAGCGCTGATAGCCATACTGCGAATAATCGTTGGTCCACGGCGTGTACGTATCGTTCTGGTAGTAACCGCCGTAGCTGCGCTGCGCGGCTTTGACGTCGATGTCGACGATCGCGCCGCGGAAGTCGGTGCGGCAGCTCCACACCAGGTCCGGCTGCACCTGCGCCTGGCCGTAGCCGTAACCGCCGTAGCGGCCGCTGCTCGCGACCCCGCGGACCACCAGGCCGCCATTCTCGCGCTGCTCGACGCGGCTGATGCCGAGCACCCGGCCGCCGCCATAGCCTTGCGGCTGCCCGTAGCCATATTGCTGCCCGTAGGCCCCGCCGTAGCCGTACTGCTGATTGTAGCCGTACTGGCCGTAGCCGCCGCCGAGCCGCGCCTGGACGGCGTTGGCGCACTGGCTGATGACCGCCTGCCGGTTCAGGCTCGGCGAATAAGGGTTCATGCCGTACGGAACGCCCGGGGCATAGGGTGCGGTCGGGGCATACGGGGCGCCGTAGCCCGGATAATATTGCGCCGCCGCTGGCGCGGCACAGGCCAGGGCGGCAATCGCGACGCCGCCTGTCAACAACTTCGTGATCGCCTTCATGGCCTCAACTCCTCAACCGACTCGCCGGCCAAACGCACGGCGGCCTGCATCGGCTAGTCTCATTACGCCGCTGCACCGGTTCTGAACCGGTCGTTGGCCGCCGTTCAGCAGCTTCGTCAGTGACTTACCCGGCCGCTGGACCGACGCTCTCCCATTGCTTGAGACGCCGATCGCGGTTCCACAGCTCCATCGCGCGCCCATCGCTCCAGCGCACGGCAAGTGCGAGCGCCGCGCCATCGTCCTCCGCCTCGAACTCGCGGCAATGGTCGATGTGGCCGCTGAAGCGGTCGAAATAATAGAGGCGATAGTAAAACATCCCCCCGCCACCCCCCGACTGTGGCGGAGCCCTTGTATCACCTATCCACAGCCACCGAGACTAACGAAGGTTTAGCCACGGCTGTTTACTGGGCGCCGAAAAGCCTCCCCCCTTGTGGGGGAGGTTGGAGGGGGGCGGCCGCGTCTGCGGCCGAGAAGAATCTTTTGCTGGCGTCATCTGCTGACGCAGCTGACGCGCCCCCACCCAACCCTCCCCACAAGGGGGAGGGCTGAAGATTTACTCGCCGAGCTTTAGCCCTGTGAAATGGCCGAGGAAGGCGAGCACGTCCGACGCTTCCTCGATGATCTTGCTGGTGGGCTTGCCCGAGCCGTGCCCGGCGCGGGTCTCGATCCGGATGAGGTGCGGCGCGCCGCCCGGATCCGCGGCCTGGAGCGCGGCGGTATACTTGAAGCTGTGCCCGGGGACGACGCGGTCGTCGGTGTCGGCGGTGGTCACCAGCACCGGCGGGTAGTGAACGCCGGTCTTGATGTTGTGATAGGGCGAGTAAGCGAGCAGCGTCTTGAAGTCCGCTTCCTTCGACGGATAGCCATAGTCGTCGACCCAGTAACGGCCGGCGGTGAACTGGTCGAAACGCAGCATGTCCATCACCCCGACCGCCGCGTGCGCCGCGTCGATCAGATCTGGCCGCTGGTTGACGACCGCGCCGACCAGAAGCCCACCGTTCGAGCCGCCCTCGATCGCCAGGCCGTTCGGCGAGGTGATCCCCGTCTTCTTCAGATATTCGCCCGCGCCGATGAAGTCGTCGAACACGTTCTGCTTGTGCGCGAGCCGTCCGGCGTCGTGCCACGCCTTGCCATATTCTCCGCCGCCGCGGATGTTGGCGACCGCATAGGCGCCGCCCTTCTCGAGCCACGCCAGCCGCGTCGCCGAGAAGCTTGGCGTCAGCGAAATGTCGAACCCGCCGTAACCGTAGAGCAGGGTCGGCGCGGGGCCGGTGACGCTCGCCTTGCGCACGACGAACATCGGCACGCGGGTGCCGTCCTTCGACGTGTAGAACACCTGCTCGACCTTGTAGTCGTCAGGGTTGAACGCGAGCTTGGGCGCCGCCCAGACGCTCTCCTCGCCCGTCGCGACATTGTAGCGGTAGACCGTGGTCGGCCGGTTGAAGCTGGTGAAGGCGAAGAAGGTCTCGGGATCGTCGAACTCGCCGCCGAAGCCGCCCGCGGTCCCGATCCCGGGAAGCTCGACCTTGCGCGCGAGCTCGCCGGCCGGCGAATAGACCCGGACCTCGGTCTTCGCATCCGCGAGGTAGGAGGCGACGAGCTTTCCGCCGACGAGGCTCGCGCCGTCAAGCGTCGCTTCGTCTTCGGGAACGATCGTCTTCGCCACCGGCTTCGCCTTGGCGACATCGAGGCTGACGATCTTTTGCTTGGGCGCGTCCTTGTCGGTGATGAAGTAGAAGGTCGAACCGCGGTTGCCGAAATAGCCCCAATTGTTCTCGAACCCGGGCAGCAGCACGCGCGGCTTCGCCTTCGCGTTCTTGAGGTCGACGAGCGTCACCTCGTAGCGCGCGTCGGTGCCGCTCGATGAGCTGACGACCAGCCACCGCCCGTCGTCGCTGACCTCGGCGACATGGTTGAGCTCGGGCTTTCCTGGCGTCGCTAACATCAGCTTGTCGGCCGACTGCTTCGTGCCGAGCTTGTGGAAATAGATCTGCTGGTTTTCATTGAGCGACTGGAACTTCGCGCCCTTGGGTTCGGCGAAGCGGGAATAATAGAATCCGCTGCCGTCCTTGGCCCAGCTGAGGCCGGAGAACTTCACCCACTTTATCTCGTCGGGGAGGTCCTTGCCGGTCTTCACGTCGCGGACCTTGAGTGTGCGCCAGTCGGTGCCGCCGTCCTGCACCGCGTAGAGCAGCTTCGTGCCTTGCTCGTTCGGCTGCCATTCGGCGAGGGCCGTCGCGCCGTCCTTCGACCACGGATTGGGGTCGATTAGAACGCGCCCTTCGCCATCGACCTTGTCGCGCACGAACAGCACCGACTGGTTCTGCAATCCGGTGTTGTGCGTATAGAAATAGCGGCCGCCCTTCTTGTCGGGCGCGGCGAAGCGCTCGTAATTGTAAAGCTCGGTGATGCGCTGCTCGAGCGCCTTGCGGCCGGGCAGGCTCGAGAGGAACGCGTTGGTGACCTCGTTCTCGGAATCGACCCAGTCCTTGACCTCGGCGTCGGTGCGGACGTCGTTCTCGAGCCAGCGGTAGGGGTCGGCGACCTTCACGCCGAAATGGTCGTCCACGACGTCACCGCGGCGGGTGACCGGATAGGCGAGGCGCGGCTGCGCGGCGTCGGCAGCGGCCGGCGCGGCGGATGGCGGCGTCTGCGCCGCGAATGCTTCAGAACTCACGAATGCCGAACTGGCGAGCAACGAGACAACAAACAACCTCCGGCGCATCAAAAACCCTCCCCGAAACAAAAAGCGCGGCCGCTCCGGTAGCAGCCGCGCCTCTTGATTCTCAAGGAGTTGTTCGACGAACCGTCAGGCGGCCTCGAACTCTTCCTCGCTCATGACAGGGCCCGAATCCTGGCCCTTGGCCGAGACGTCGCGATCGACCAGCTCGATGACCGCGATCGGCGCCGCGTCCGACATGCGGATGCCCGCCTTGATGACGCGGGTGTAGCCGCCCTCGCGGCTGGCGTAGCGCGGCGCGAGCACGTCGAACAGCTTGGCGAGCTGCGTCTCGTCCATCAGCCGCGACTGGGCGAGGCGGCGGTTCGACAGTCCGCCGTGCTTGGCGAGCGTGATCAGCTTCTCGACGTAAGGGCGAAGCTCCTTCGCCTTGGCCGTCGTGGTCGTGATCTGCTCGTGCTTGATGAGCGCGGCCGCCATGTTGCGAAACAGGGCCGCGCGGTGGCTGGAGGTGCGCTGAAGCTTACGGCCGCCAACACGATGGCGCATGGGTCATTCCTTTCGTTCGTCAGGGGACCGTGCGAGGTATCCCCGGCCACGCAGCACTTCGGGCGACTGCGCAAAGCCCAAATGACAACGGCGAGCCTCAGCCCGCCGGACGCACTGCCCTCAAGCCGAAATGTGTCGCTTAGTCAAGGTCCTCGCTTGCACTACAAGTTGAGCTGGCGGACCATTCGACTGACTTCATCCGCGACCCACCAAAAATGTTTCGTCTGCATAATCCGCGATGAAGCCGGTTGCCGGCGGAACTGCCGATCGGACCATTCTGAGATGTCCCTAGTCTTCTCAGAAGATGCAAGGATTTGCGCCGCCGCCAGGACCGCAATCGGCTCCCGCCGTTCGAACTTTGTCGATGCGAGAACGACGCTCAAACATGAGCGAGCATAAGTGCGGACGGCGAGAAGAACATGACACTGATGAGCTGTCAGATCGCCCGGGATAAATGGGCCGTAAAACTCGTTAACGGCGTCTCTTTGACGTTTGGTTGGAGAAACATCACCGCGCGACAAAGCGGGACGTATGTGGACGTGAAGCTTTAGGTAACCGCTCCCAAGAGACTCAATGGAGGCGACTCCGTGCAATTCAGTCGCCCGGCTTCGGTCTCGGCAGCGGCTTGTCGGTGAACAATGACTTCAGCCAACGCATTACAGCTTCATTGCTGATCAGACGCCCTTCGCGCACATCTGCCTCAGCACGACGAAGCGATTCCACTTCAGCTTCGGGATCGTCGAAGATCGAACGTTCGTGCTTCATGCCGCGAGCTTATCACGCTTCACGCATTTCGCGCCATCGTGCTGGCGGCCAGCCGCTTCACCAGCGGTGTCAGACCGCGGTGGCTGGACGCGTGATAGACGGAGCCGCTTTCGAGCTCCTTGCATAACCGCCGGTGCGCTTCCCCAAGCGCATGATAGGGCAGGCCCGGCAGCAAGTGATGAAGCGCATGGTAACGCAGCCCCACCGGTGCCCACAGCGCCGGCAGCATCCCCGGCGGGGGCACGTTGACGCTGTCGAGGAACTGGGCGGTGACGCTCATCGGCTCGCCGTCATTCTCCCACAGATGCGCGACCAAAGTCCGCACCTGGTTGAGGAACATGACGCCCGCGGACACCGCGAGGAAGATGAGGAAGGCGCGGAGCGGAATGACGCCGGTCGCGACCATTGCCAGTAGAGCGATGGCCCAGACGCTCGCCGCACCCTCCTGCCACGCCCAGTCGCGCGCGAACTCGCCTTCGGGCTTCGGCCGAACGAACTTGGGGTTGATCTGCAGCCCGGAATAACGGCCGACAACGATTGCGCGCAGCTTCGGCGACAGCAGCGACAGCGGCGCGAGGATCCCGAACCGGATCAGCATTCCGATCGGCGCCAGCGCCGCGGCGACCAGGAACACCGGCAGGGTCCACGGGTGCATCAGCGCCAGCGGGAGATATTCGGGATCGTCAACGGTCCCGTAATAGCGCTTGGCATGGTGCTGGTTGTGGACGCCCTCGTACATAAAGCTCGGCACCAGGAGTGGCACGCCGACGATCAGGTTCCAGGTGAAGCGGAAGCCTTTCACCGCGCCCTTCTTGATGTGCGTCAGCTCGTGGATGAACGACCCCGCGCGATACAGGGCGAGCACGGCCACGAGCCCGATCCCGACCGCCAGCCACGCCGGCCGCACTACCATCGCCGCCAGCAGCGCCGCATAGCCGAGCATCGCCGAACCGATCATGTCGGCCCAGTAGATTTTCGAGTTCGGCACGTTGAGGTCGCGCGTCAGGTTCGCCGCGGCCTTGAGCATCGCCGCGTCGTCTTTCGCACGCGCGGCCGTCGGGGGCGTCGGGGCAGCGGCGCCGGTGCGCTCGAGGGTGATCGCTTCGCTCATGATTGTCTTGGCTTTGTCAGGAGATAGTGGCGCCAATGGGGCGTTCCAACCACTCGTCATCCCGGGCTTGACCCGGGACCCGCCTTCTCTTGGCTAAAGCCCCCGCACCCGCGGCACTCCGGGCGCTCTCAGCACCAGCTCGCTCAGCGCCCACACCATCGCGTCGGCGCGGTCCGGCGATCCCCCGCCCACGAATCCGTGCGCGGTCAGCGCGCACAGCTCATCCTCGAGCTCGGGGAAGCAGCCCGCGAACAGGCACCGCCCCGCCTCGAACGCCGCCGCCACCGGTTCCGCGCGGGCGCCCTTGCCGCGGCCCGCGTGCACCAGCCGCAGCGGCAGGCCGGGCGCGACCGTCTTCAGCACCGCGTCGACCATCTCGCCGCCATTGTTGGCTTCGGCGATCACCCGGTCCGCCGCCCAGCTCTCCGCCGCCGCCGCGACGCGCCGCGCCCAGCCTTCGGGCCGCAACCCGCCGACGCTGCAATCCGCCAGCACCACGCCTTTCCCGCCGACGAGCCCCGCGACCACGATCCCGCACGCGTCGCCGCCTGCGCTCCCGGGTGGATCGACGGCGACCAGCACCCGGCCGAGCGCGTCGCGCTCCGGCATCGCGCAGCGGCGCTGCTCGATCAGCTCACGCGTCCACAGCGCGCCTTCCGCTTCGCCCAGCAGCTCGCCGTCGAGCTCCTGCCGGCCGAGCCGCGTTCCCGCATAATCCGCCGTCACCGCCTCGATGAAGGCGCCCGGCAGATAGGGATTGTCGAACGTCCGGCCGCCGCTGACCCGCGTCTCGGAATGCGCGAGGATCGTCCGCAGCAGCGGCGTCGGCCCGGGCGTCGTCGTCACCAGTGCCTGCGGTCGCTCGCCGAGCCGAAGCCCGAGCTGCAGATTGTCCCACGCCTCCTTCGGCTTCGCCCATTTCGCGAGCTCGTCGGCCCAGGCGAAATGGTGCTGCGGCCCGCGCAGCCGCGCCGGCGAAGCGCCCGAATAAGCGGTCGCCAGCGCGCCGCTCGGGAAGCGCAGCTTGCCCGTCGTCGGCCGCCACCGCAGTTGCTCGTGGAGCCGCGCCGAGGCGAGCAGCCCGCTTTCGCCCTCGACCATCACCTTGGCCACTTCATCGAGGCTCGCGCCGATCAGCGCGATCCGCGCCTTGGCGTTCGACCGCGCCTTCTCCAGCACCCACTCGGCGCCCGCCCGCGTCTTCCCAAAGCCGCGCCCCGCCATCAGCAGCCACGTGCGCCACTCGCCGCCGGGCGTGCGCTGCCCATTGAGCGCCTGGCTCCCCCAATCCTCGACAAGCGCGCGCCGCCCCGTTGCCGAAAGCGAATCCAGCACGTTCGCGCGGAGCCCCGGCTGCTGCCGCTGGAGGATGGTGAGCAACCACCGGATGTCCGTCACCGTTCCTCCAGATTTCCGAGGACGGGAACCGCGAAGCGACGGGGCGGGCGCGCGCTCATCCCGGGGCGCGAACCAAACAGGTTCCTATTTGTCAAGCCACACGTGCCGCAGAAGAGGCTTACTCCTACCCTTCCGTGCCCTCGCGCCTCCGCGTGAGCTGCTCTTCACTGGCGCCGGCCTTCGCGACCCGCTAGCCCTCGCCCATGAGCACCAGCGCCCTCGCCATCCGCCCGGTCGAAACCAAACAGGACCGCAAGGCTTTCGTCGACTTCGCGTGGGAGGTTTACAGGGACGACCCTCACTGGGTCCCGCCATTGAAGGACGAGGTCCACGGCCTCATCACGCCCGGCAAGAACCCCTGGTTCGAGCATGCCCACGCCCGGCTCTGGCTCGCGGGGCGCGGCGGAAAGACCGTCGGCCGCATCAGCGCGCAGGTCGACGACCTCGTCCAGCAGCACATGGGCGCGGGCACCGGCCAGTGGGGCATGTTCGAGGCCTTGGACGGCGAGGCCGCCGCGGCCCTGATCGCCACCGCCGAGGACTGGCTGCGCGCCCAGGGCATGACCCGCGCGCTCGGCCCGATCAGCCTCTCGATCTGGGACGAGCCCGGCCTCGAGATCGAGGGCTTCGACGAGGACCCGACCGCGATGATGGGCCATCACCGCCCCGAATACCGCGGCTGGATCGAGGCCGCGGGCTACGCCAGGGCGAAGGACCTCCTGACCTACGAGGTCGACATCGCCCACTGGGAGGACCCCAAGATCAACCGCCTGATCGCGATGGGCGAGCGCAACCCGCACATACGCATCCGCATGGTCGACAAGTCGAGGTTCGACGAGGAAGCGCGGATCATCCTCAACCTGTTGAACGAGGCGTGGTCGGGCAACTGGGGCTACGTCCCCCTGACCGAGGCCGAGATCGCCTATGCCGGCAAGAAGCTCAAACCGATCATCTACGAGGAGCTGGTGCGCATCGCCGAGATTGCCACCGGGTCGGAGCCCGGCGCAGGCTTTGAGCCGGTCGCGTTCATGATCACCATCCCCGACATCAACGAGCTGATCAAGGACCTGAACGGGCGGCTGTTCCCGTTCGGCTTCGTCAAGCTGCTGTGGCGGCTGCGCAAACCCCGCGTCCGCCGCGCCCGCGTGCCGCTGATGGGCGTCGCCAGGAAGCTCCACCACACGCGCCTCGCGAGCATGCTCGCCTTCATGCTGATCGAATACACCCGCCGCGACTGCGTCGGGAAGTTCGGCATCGACACCGGCGAGTTCGGCTGGATCCTCGAGGACAACAAGGGAATGCTCTCGATCGCCGAGCTGCCGGGGGCGCGGGTCAACCATCGCTACAGAATCTATCAAAAGCCCCTCTCCCCCTAGCGGGAGAGGGCGACTCACGCGAAGCGTGAGCGGGGAGAGGGCCCGTTCCGTACCCCGGCGCAGGCCGGGGCCCAGGCGTGCGTCAGCGCGTTACAAGAGGAAGCAGCAGCCCTCGCGGGCTCCTGGGCCGCAGCCTTGGGCCCCATCAAAGTACTACTTTGATGGGCGCCCTTCGCCGGGGTCCTGTGCGGAGATCCCCTTCGCCTCTTAGCCCCTCTCCCGCCAGCGGGAGCGTCCGGTTCGGACCGTCTGGGGGACGGTCCGCTTCCGGGCGCTGGTCGACTCGTGCGCAGCACGAGCGGGGAGAGGGGTGTGCCAGGCGCCTTTCCAGCTGCCCCGGCCCGGCTCAATCGAGCGGCAGCTCGATTTCCTTCATGATGCGGTCGGTTTCCGTGAGGATTTTCACGATCCGCTGATAGTGCGTTATGTCCTCGAACGAGAGCGGCCGCCCGCGCCGGTCCTTCAGCCATTTCTGCGCTGGCTGATAGCCGCCGATGTAGAACTCCCACGCCAGCTTCGGCATGCGGTCGAAATACTGGCCGGCGTTGATGTGGACCCGGCCCAGGCTGCCCTCCCCCTCGTGGGGAGGGATGGGGTGGGGGCCAGCCGCGTCCGCGGCTGATAGATTCTCTTGTGGCGACTGCTGGGCAGTCGCGCCCCCCTCCCTTCCCTC
>DASSOE010000022.1:0-2827 GCA_035700945.1 Sphingomicrobium sp.
ACCGGCGCCGGGTTGATCGTCTGGATCGCCTGGTCGTACTTGATCGCCTCGCCCACGTAGATGGCTTCATCGCCGATGTGCGAGTTCGCCGTGTTGCAGCCGCCAAGCGCTGCGCAGGCGAGGGCCGTGATCCACAGGCGCCTAGAGGACATGGCCGTAATCCTTCTCGAATCCGATCGGCTGGTTCTGCGACATTCCCCCCGCGCCCGGTGGCGGGGGCGGCGGCGGGAGCGGCGCCGGCGTCACGAACGGCCGCGCCGAGGGCGGGACCCCGGTGTCGGTGCGCCCGAGAAGCAGCAAATCGGCCTGGTTCGGCGGCCCCGCGAAATCGGTCGGCGCCTTGAGCGTGCCGGCAGGCACCGGCCGCACCAGCCGCGGCGTGACGATGATCACCAGCTCGGTTTCTTCGTGCTGGAAGCCGGTCGAGCGGAACAGGGTGCCGATGATCGGGATCGATCCGAGCAGCGGCACCTGGCGGATCGTGTCCTGGAAGTCGCGGCGCAGAAGCCCCGCCATCGCGAAGCTCTCGCCGTCGCGGATTTCGAGCGTGGTCTTGGCGCGCCGCGTCTGCAGCCCGGGGATGGTGAGGTTGTTGATGACGATCGACGCCGTCGGGTCGATCGAGCTCACTTCCGGCGCGATGACCATGTTGATGACACCGTCGGCGAGCACCGTCGGGGTGAACGCGAGGCTGACCCCGAACGGCTTCCATTCGACGCTGATCGCGGTCCCCCCGCCATTGCCTCCGGCCGCGCCGCCGCCGCCGCCCTGCACCGTCGGCACCGGGAATTCGCCGCCGGCAAGGAAGCTCGCGGTCTCGCCCGACAGCGCGATCAAAGTCGGCTCGGCGAGCGTGGTGATCGCGCCCTTGCGCTCGAGCGCGTCGAGCGTGACGTTGAAATTGGCGCCGAACGCCCGGAACGCGCGCGAGATGATCGCGAAGCTGTCGGTGATCGCGCCGTGCGAGAAATTGGTCTCGCCGGTGTTGGGGTTGGTCGACAGGCTCGATCCGCCGCCGATGATCCCGCCGAACTTGCCGCCGTCGCTGAGCGCGTCCCAGTTGAGCCCGAGCTGCTGCAGCGCCGAGCGCTTGACCTCGGCGAAGCGGACCTCGAGCATCACCTGCTGCGACGAGCCGAGCGAGAGCAGGTTGACCACCTTGCCCGGCGCGTAGGTCTCGGCGATCTGCACCGCGCGGTCGGCGTCGACTGCGTTGCGGACCATGCCCTGGAGCACGATCGAATCGTTCGACATCGCCGCCGAAATCTCGTTCGCCGGAAGCATTTCCGACAGCTGCCGCTTGAGCGAGGTGACGTCCGGCCCGACGACCACGTCGACCACCGCGATCAGCCGGTTCGCCCCGTCGTACAGCGTCAGGCTGGTGGTGCCGGTCTTCTTGCCGAGCACATAGACCGACGTATCGCTGATCGGGACGATGTCGGCGATGTCCGGGTTGCCGATCAGCGCCTTGGCATAAGCGCGGTCGACGCGCAGCACCTGGCTCTTGTTGACCGGCACCTCGAGCTCGCCCGCGCCGACGCCGGTCGCAACGCTGACCTGCGCCGATGCGGGCTGCGCGGCGAGCAGCGCCCCGACTGCCGCCGCGCAAAGCGCAAGGCGTTTCAATGTTCCTGCGGCCATCATCCCCCCACCTTCACCTGGTCGCTCTTGGTGCCGCGATAGACTTCGATCTGCTTGCTGTTGTCGACCGGCGCGGCTTGCACGGGCGCCGCGCGCCGCCTCGGGCGCGGCGCCGTCGAGGCAACCTTCACGGCGCTGCGCTGCATGGAGCCCGCGACCGCGCCGCCGAGCCCGCTGCCGAAGCTGCCGACCACCGCCGGCGCCGGGTAGCGCGCGCCGCCGTACATGTTGTAGCGAAGGTCGTTGAGGCTGACCGTCTCGACCACCGGGTCGTTCGGATCGCCCGGCTTGCGCAGCACCAGGCTGAGGCTGCCCGCGGCCTCGCCGAGCGCGAGCTTCTGCGCGTCGATCGGCGCGACCTCGAGCGTGGCGGTCCGCGCCGGGATCGGCTTGCCGTCGGAATCCTTCGCCTGCCGCCCCATCGCGATCACGCGGATGTTCTGGAGGAGGACGTCAGTCACGTTCGAATCGCCGCCCGGCGGCGTGCGCGTGATCAGCAAGTCGACATGGTCGTTGGGCTGGATGAAGCCGGCCACGCCCGACACGTCGTTGATGCGGACCGTGGCCGCGCGCATGCCTTCGGGGAGCAGCGCCGAGATCGACGCGCCCTGCCCTTCGGCGGAAATCTTCTCCTTCAGGATCGGTTCGTTGACCGAGATGGGCATCAGCGCGACGCGCTTCTTGCCGTCGGGCAGCAGCTGCTGCGCCGTGGTGAACGCGCCGGGCGGGATGCTGGTGTTGGGGAAATCGACGAACCGTACCTTGTCGGGCGTGATTTCGGTCCCGTAGTTGAGCGGCGCGGACGCGACCGCGACCTTGGTCGTTTCGCGCAGCTTTGCGTTGCGCTGGGCGCCGACGAGATAGGAGTTCGCGACGTAAACGGCGACGACGCCAAGGATGATCGCGATGGCCAGCGCGATCACTGTTTGCCGCTTCAACATAAGAGCGCCCCCCGACGCTGTTGCATGACCGATAATGCCATGTTTGAAATCAAGATGATAGCGGGGCCGCTCACGAATGAACGGCCCCGTATCATTAGCAGTCAGCCTTGTTGGCAATGCAGCTGGTCGTACGGGTCATCGAATTGCCCACCGCGTTGGCGAGGGCAAAAGCGGCAAGTGCGATGGCCGTGCCGATAATGGCCAGGATCAACGCATATTCCGCCGCAGTGACGCCCGATTGGTCC
>DASSOE010000023.1:0-5250 GCA_035700945.1 Sphingomicrobium sp.
ACATAGGGCGGCAGGCGCTGGATTCGGTAGAAGTCGGTGTCCATTGCGCGGCTCAATGGCGGCGCAGCGTCAGCGCGGCAAGAGCGCGTACGTCCTCCGGAAGGCGCGGGTCTCGGCTGCGGTGAACGCCGTGCCGGGGCCTTTTGAGGCATCTTCAGAGACGCCGGTCACGAAATAGGCGATTCCGACCCCGTTCGCGCGATCGATCCAGATCCCGCTTTTGAGTCCATAGGCGTCGCCGGCGTGGCCGACGAGCGTGCGGCCGCGAGCGCCCATGTCGTCGGCGCAGCCGGGGACCGGCGTCGGGACCTGCTGGGTGGCGTGGCCGTAGCTGCAGTAGAAGCCGTAGTCGGTGATGCCGTTGCTGCCGTCGAAGCGCCACACCTGCGTCAGGAGGGCGCCGACCGACTGCGGCGAGAGGATGCGGACGCCGTCGAGCGTGCCGGCGTTGAGGAGCATGCGTCCGACTCGGGCGAGGCCGCGCGCGGAGATGCGCAGTCCGCCCTGGGGGGCGAAAAGCGCGCCATTCTCCCCGGGCTTCCAGCGGGCGAGGTCGCACGCTTCGCCTTCGCTCACTTGCACCGGGCAGGCGGGGCGCTGCCCGTGGAGGTCGTCCTTGAGCGGCTCGCCGGCGGGAGAATCGAGCTCGACCGCGCGCGCGATGGCGGCGTCGCTGCAGGTCGGCCAGTTGTAGCAGGCGTCGAGCTTCATTGGTTCGAGCACCTCGCGGCGCATCCAGATGTCGAACCGCTCCCCGGTAACCTTCTCGATAATCGACGCGACGATGGGGAAGTTCATGTTGGCGTATTTGAAGAACTTGTCGCCAGGGCCGTGTTGCGGGTCCCAGTTCAGCGGATCCTGCATCACGGCCCGGAGCGAGTCGCCGAGCGGGACCGCATAATCGTCGTCATGCTCCCGGACCGAGCCGGTGTGCGAGAGAAGCATTGCGAGGGTGATCGAACGGTCCGGGAAGCTCGGGTTGCGCAACGGCCAATAGAGCCAGCGCGAGATGTCGCTGGTGAGGTCGAGCTTGCCCTGCTCGACCAGCTTCATCGCGCCGATCGCGACGACCAGCTTGCTGATCGAGGCGACACGGGCGGGATCGTCGGCGGTGACCCTGCGGCCGGACTGGGGATCGGCGATGCCCTCGGCGAAGCTCGCGATCTCGCCATTGCGGTCGAACGCGACTCCGACTTCCGCTTGGACTGGCGGCTTGCCCGGTCGCAGGGTCGCGCAGGCGGAGAGGAGGAGCACGGCAAGTGTGATCCCCACGCGCATCGGCCGCAGCCTAATCCCGATATTGCGGCAATGACCAGCCGCGGGAGATCGCCGCGCCGCGAAGCGCGAACCCCGCGACAACCGCGACCAGGGCGGCGAGCCACGGCACGAGCCCGGCGAGCGCAAGACCGACGAACAGCCCCGCCGACAGCGCTGCCGCTGTGACGTACAGTTCCGGGCGCATCAGGATCGACGGTTCGCTCGCGAGCACGTCGCGGATGATCCCGCCGACGCAGGCGGTCATCACGCCCATCGCGAAGGCCGGCACCGGCGCGAGCCCATAGGCCAAAGCCTTGGCGGCGCCGTAGGTCGCGTAAGCGGTGATCCCCGCCGCATCGAACCACAATAGCGCGCGGCCGGCGAACCGCCGCCTGCTCGTCAGCCACACGATCAGCGCGGCGGCAATGCAGATCAGCAGCATGACGTTGCTGTGGACCCAGAACACCGGCGCGGCGATCAGCAGGTCGCGCAGGGTGCCCCCGCCGACGCCGGTAATCACGGCGAAGAAGATGAAGGTGACGAGCGTCTGCTTCTTCTCAGCGGCGAGCAGCGCGCCGGACACCGCGAACACGGCGATTCCAAAATAATCAAGCAGGACGAGCGCGGTGGGGAGGGGCGAGACATCCGTCATGCCGAACTTGATCCGGCATCTATCTGCCCGGGGCAAGCAGAAGAAGGCGGGCCCCGGCCTTCGCCGGGGTGACGGGGTGGTCGGCGAAGTCCTATATCGTCAGCATGGCCGACGACACGCAGAACGCGAGCGCGATCCCGACGCTCGAGGACTGGCAGCACTGGACGCTGGTGATGGGGCGCGCCCAGCAGATGCTGATGGAATTCTGGGCCGAGCAGATGAAGGCCGGGCAGCCGATGCCGAGCTGGTCGCCGCCGGCGTTTGGCTTCGGCGAGCGGGCGGGCGCGTCCGACCCGATGGCGCTGATGAGCGCGGGTGCGCAGGCGTGGGCAAAGGGACTCGAGACCTGGGGCAAGATGCTGGGCGGCGTGACGACGGCGCCTTCGCCTGAGGAGAAGGAGCGCAAGGACCGGCGCTTCGCCGCGCCCGAATGGCGCGAGAACCCGATTTTCGACACCATCCGCCAGACCTATTTGCGCGTGTCGGACCAGCTGCTCGGCACCGCCGACCAGATCGAGGGAATCGACGCCGAGACTCGCGAGAAATTGCGCTTCGCGACGCGCAGCTTCGTCGACGCGATGAGTCCGTCAAACTTCGCGCTGACCAATCCGCAGGTGCTGAAGCGGACGCTCGAGACCCGCGGCGAGAATTTGCTCAAGGGCCTCGCCAACATGCTCAAGGACATCGCGGCAGGGCAGCTGACGCAGACCAAGCCGGGTGTGTTCGAGGTCGGCAGGAACCTCGCGACGACGCCCGGCAAGGTGGTCAGGCAAACGCCGCTCTACCAACTGATCCAGTACACGCCGACGACCGATGAGGTCTTGAAGACGCCGGTCGTGATCTTCCCGCCGTGGATCAACCGCTTCTACATCCTCGATCTTTCCCCTGAGAAAAGCTTCGTAAAGTGGTGTGTCGACAACGGCGTGACCCTGTTCATGGTGAGCTGGAAGTCGGCGGATGAGAGCATCGCGGACGCGACGCTCGATGATTATGTGCTGAAAGGCCAGATCGACGCGATCGACACCGTGCGCGACCTACTGGGCGTCGAAGGAGTCCACACGATCGGCTATTGCGTCGCGGGCACGACGCTGGCGGCGACGCTCGCTTACCTTCAGACCAAGGGCGAGGCGGACAAGGTCAAGTCCGCGACCTTCCTGACGGCTCAGGTCGATTTCGCCGAAGCGGGCGACCTCAAGCTGTTCACCGGGCCCGAGACGATGGGGCTGCTCGACCAGCTGACCGCGGAGAAGGGCTATCTCGACGGCCGCTACATGGCGGCGACCTTCAACCTTCTGCGCGGCCGCGACCTCATCTGGAGCTATGTCGTCAACAATTATCTGCTCGGCGATGAGCCGGCGCCGTTCGACCTGCTCTACTGGAACAGCGACACGACGAACCTCCCCGCCGGCTGGCACCGCGCCTATCTCGAAGACCTCTACAAGGGGAACAAGCTCGCCGAGAAAGGCGGGATCACCGTCGCGGGAACGCCGGTCGACATCGACGAGGTGACCACGCCCACCTACGTCCAGGCGGGGCGCGAGGACCATATCGCCCCGCCACAGAGCGTGTGGAAAATCATGACCCATTTCGCCGGGCCGAAGCGGTTCGTCCTCGCCGGCTCCGGCCATATCGCTGGCGTGGTGAACCCGCCGGCGGCGCAAAAATACCAATATTGGGTCAACGACCGGCCGTGCGGCACGCTCGAATCGTTCGTCGAAGGTGCCACCGAGCACAAGGGAAGCTGGTGGCCGGACTGGCTCGCCTGGCTGAACCAGCAGGATGGCGAGACGGTCAAGGCCGACGGCGCGCGGGTGCCGGGGAAGGGCAAGCTGAAGGCGCTCGAGGACGCGCCGGGGACCTATGTCAAATCCCGCTGACGCATTGACTCTCCGGCTCGCCCGGCCGGAGGAGCATCAGCAACTCGAGGAGTTGCAGCGCCGCGCATCGCTCGAGCTTCCGGAATATCGCGACCAGCTGATCGCCAACCCCGACGCCATCTATCTGCCCGAAGGTCAGATCGCGAACGGACAGGTGATTGTCGCGGAGGTCGCCGGCGAGATCGCGGGCTTCGCTGCAGTGGTCGGCGGCGAGCTCGACGGGCTGTTCGTCGAGCCGGATCTGTGGGGGCACGGGATCGGGCGGACGCTCGTCGACACGGCAACGCACGAGGCGCGGCGTAAAGGGCTGGCGCTCAAGGTCGTCGCCAATCCGCGGGCGCGGCGTTTCTACGAGAGCTGCGGGTTTACGGTCGAGGGTGAGGAGCAGACGCGGTTCGGCCCGGCGCTTCGGATGACGAAGTGACGGGGGCCGTCACCCCGGACTTGATCCGGGGCCTGCCTTCTTTCCTGCGCTGCTGAAGAAAAGGCGGGTCCCGGCTCAAGGCCGGGATGACGAGGCGTACTTCCAGTGCCGGCGCTTGCCCTCTGACAGCCATTCGATGGCGGTCGCGATGCGCTTCCGCCGCGTTGCGTCCTGCTTGGCCTCGCCGACCCACTCGAAATAGTCGCGCTGGGCAGAGGGCGGAAAGCCGTCGAGCGCCGCCTTGGCCTTGGGCGCTTTGGCGAGGGCGGCGGTGAACTCCGGATGCATTTCGGGCGGCGGTTTTGGAGCGTGCTTCGTCTTGCGCGGCGCCGGAGCGTTCTTCGCCAGGTCCGCCGCTTCGCGGATCAGGCGGTCGAGCTCCGCATCGGGCGGCAGCTCGTCGAGCGACCCGATCTTGCCGAACTGACCCATCGCGTCAGCATTCGCCTCGTCGCCGCGAAGCTCCTGCCCACGCCAGAAATTGAGCGCCGCATGCGCCTTGAACGCTGCCGTGATCAGGAGGATTTTGCCGCCCCTCGTGTAGGTCGGCATGCTCCACTTCATCGCCTCCTCGATGTCGGGGACGACCGCGTGGACGCGCTCGCGCACCTTTTCGAGGATCGGCCGGGCGAACGGCTGCGCCCTGGCGATATAGCCGTCGATGCGCGGCTCGCGGCTCAGATGATCCCTCCGCCGAGCATCAGCCGGACGACGCCGACCACGATCACGAACAGGTTGAGGTTACGCCCCGCCGTGCCGCGCGACATCATTCCGATGACGGCGCCGATGATCGCCAGCGGGATGATGAGCCAGTTCGCCCAGCCCAGCAGCGGGATGAAAGCGATGACCGCGCAAACGAGCGCGACGAAGCCGATGATCAGCGAGACGATGTTGAACATAAGCGGCTTTCTAGCATCATTCGGGCGCCTGCGGCAGCTTGGGCGCGCGGAGCATCGCGATCACGTAGAGGACGAGCGCCGCCCAAATGGCGGCGAACGCGATCGCATGGGTGGTGGTGAACGCTTCGCCATACAGCAGCA
>DASSOE010000024.1:0-25977 GCA_035700945.1 Sphingomicrobium sp.
TGGGGCGGCGGGCCGAGCCTGTGGGTTCCGCTAGGAACGATGTTCTCGTTCATCGAGGTGCTGCCCCTTGTTCTCCTCATCCTCGAGGCGATTTCGCAGCACCGGCTGATCAAGGGCGCGGGCGCATCGTTCGATTACAGCCTCGCATATCTGTTCATCCTCGGATCGGCGTTCTGGAATTTCGTCGGCGCCGGCGTGTTCGGCGGCGGGACGCTCAATGCCCCGCTGGTCAATTATTACGAACACGGCACCTTCCTGACGCTCAACCATGCCCATACGTCGCTGTTCGGCGCGTTCGGCCTGCTGGCGCTCGGTCTGATCTATTTCTGCCTGCGGTACCGCGCCGGCCCCGACGCGGTGTTCGACGAACGCCCGGGCAAGATTGCCTTCTGGTGCTACAACATCGCGTTGCTGATGTGGGTTTTTCTCCACTTCTTCCCGATCGGCTGGCCGCAGCTCGACGCGGTCTACGAGCACGGCTTCGCATGGGCACGCAGCCAGGCCTTCTACAACACCACCTTGTTCTGGCAGTGGATGCGCATGCCCGGTGACATCGTGTTCTCGGTCGGTGCGCTGATCATGGCCTGGGACTTCCTGGTGAAGCTGCGCCGCCCGCGCGGCGAGGTCGCGGAGCCCCGCGGCGCCGCTGCCGTCCCGGCGGAGTGACGTGCGCGTCGGGCGATTGGGTTGAGCATCGAGTCACGGCGATGCTCAACTCTCGTGCGTACCGAGCTTTGCGGTCTGTTCGCGCAGGATAGCGATCGTGTCCCGCAGGTGCTGCAGAATGAGGGTGCGCTCCTGCGGCGTATAGCGGGCGTCGAGCTTGGTCATCGCAGCCGTCAATGAATCGAACGCTGGCACCGTGAGGCGGGCCAGGCGAGCGGAATTCGTTGCCCGGACAATGATGCTGCGGCGGTCATCGGGATTGGGCTCGCGTGACGCGAAGCCGGCCCGCTCGAGCCGGTCGACGATGCCGGTAATCGCGCCGGTGCTGAGGCCGGTGCTTTCGGCCAGCTGCTTGGGCGTTGCCTTCCCACGTTCCGCAAGGACGCCGGCGCACTTGCGCTCCGCGGCCGTCATTCCAGCGCGCCGCGCGACGCAATCCTGAAAGGCGACGATCGCGGTTGCGAGCTCGCGGTGAAGGGAATTGAACTCCGTCGTGGCCATTTGAGTTTACCTTACAGCTAAGATACTCTTATGTGAAGCAACGATTCGCGGGTGAGGCAATGGACGGGGCGGTGGAGCAAGGGCGACTCGCGCGGGCGGCCCCGGCGCTGCTGCTCGCATTCCTGGCACCAACCTTCGCCGAAGTCCTTCCCGGCGCGACCCGATTCTCGTCGCTCTTCGTGTTTCCCATCGAGCTTGCAGTGTGGGGTGGCGGAGCGGTCATGGCGCGCGGCCTGGTGCGGAAGCTCGGGCTTGGCTGGTGGTCGCTGCTGCTGCTCGGGCTCGCGCTCGCCATCGCCGAGGAGTTCCTGATTCAGCAGACGTCACTCGCCCCGCTCGTCATCCGCTTGAAGGGTGAGACCTGGGCGCGAGCCGGCGACCTCAACTATGTCTATGCGATCTGGGCACTCGTTTACGAGAGCGTCTGGGTCGTTCTCCTCCCGACCTTGGCTGCGGAAATGATTTTCCCGCTGCGCCGGCATGACCCGTGGCTGAGCCGCGCGGGCGCGGCGGTGACAGGCGGCCTGTTCGTCGTCGGCTGCTGTTTCGCCTGGTTCACCTGGACTCAGATCGCCCGGACCCAGGTGTTTCACCAGCCGCCATATTCTCCCTCGCTACCATGGGTCGCTGCAGCCGTGGTCGCGATCCTCTTACTGATCGTGGCAGCCGTGCGCTTCCGGCCCCGGCCGTCTTCGTGCACGTTGGCCGCTCCGTCTCCGCTGCTGGTTGCGCTGCTGGGCGGGGTCTGGGCCGTGCTGTGGTTCGGTCTGGTGGTTCTCGCCTTCGGCATCGCGCCGCGGTTCCCGCCGTTGGCGGCGGTTGGCTCGGCAATGCTGATCGTTTGCGCGATATTGGCTGCGGTGCCGCGCTGGGCTGCCGACGCAGGGTGGAGCAAGCGGCACGACTATGCACTCGTCGCCGGTCCGCTGTGCGGCTCCATGGCGGTGAGCTTTTTCGCCTTCCAAGGTGCGGCGCCGGCCGATCTGTTGTTCAAGATTATCGTCGACTGCCTGGCCGTGGTCGGCCTCGTCTGGCTTGCCCGCCGCGTGCTCAGGCGAAATTGAACGAGACGCTGAGGCGCTCCGCGCGGCCGGTGCCGGGGAGCACCTCGTGCCTCAGCCAGCTTTCCCACATCAGCAGCAGGCCCGGCCGCGGCTGGACCGTGACGAACGACTGTAGATGTTCAGGCGCATCCTTCGCCCGCTGCGGTGCGGCCATCATCAGCGGCAGCCGCGGATCCTCGAAGCGGATCGCGCCTGAGTCCTTCGGCACCTCGATGTAGAGCGTGCCCGAAATGATGCTGTGCGGGTGGATGTGGCCAGCGTGATGGCCGCCCCTCAGCACGTTGGCCCACAGGCTGTCGAGGCGCGGCTTGCGCGCGAGCTCGAACGCGCACTCGTCCGCGAACGTGGCAGCGTGCCGCCCAAGCATCCTGGCGAGCTTGCCGAATGCGGGGTCGCGCTTCGGCAAATCGTTCAGCGACGCATAGCTGGTGTAGCCGGCATAATGGTGCTCTCGGCTCCAGCGCCGGCCAGCCGCGTCATCTTCGGCCAGGCTGCGGATCGAATGTGCGAGCTCTGCCAGCAGCTGCTCGGCAGCGAGTTCAGCTTCGTAGAGAGGCGTGGCGAACAGGCGGCGCGGCATGACTTGTCCGTAGAGTCCTGATACCAAAGGCGGAAGAGCTGCAATGTCCGATGTCTTCGTCTCGTATGCGCGGACGGATGAGCCGCAGGCGAAGCGCGTTGCCGAGGCGCTGCGCGCGCTCGGCTACAACGTGTGGCGGGACGACGAGCTACCCGCGCACCGGCCTTATTCAGAAGTCATCGAAGAACGACTGAAGTCGGCCAAGGCAGTCGTGGTCATTTGGTCGGCCGAAGCGGCGAGATCGCAGTGGGTGCGCGCCGAGGCGGACGCCGCGCGGTCGGCCGGCACGATCATCCAGGCTCTGCTGGACGGCACCATGCCGCCGATGCCGTTCAACCAGATCCAGTGCGCCGATCTGAAGGGCTGGGACGGGAGCACGGAAACGACGGGCTGGAGGAAGCTGGTTGCCAGCGTTGCTGCGCTTGCGGGCACAGGAGCAGCCTCGAAGGCGCCGAAGCCGCGCAAGCAGATTTCGATCTGCGTGCTCCCGTTCGCAAACATGAGCGGCGACGTCGAACAGGAATATTTCAGTGACGGCATCAGCGAGGATATCACCACGGATTTGTCGAAAATCTCCGCGCTTGAGGTGATCGCGCGCAACACCGCGTTCACCTTCAAGGGCCAATCGGTGAACGTCTGCGATGTCGCGGCACAGCTCGGCGTCACTCACGTCCTGGAGGGGAGCGTGCGCAAGGCGGCGTCGCGGGTGCGGATCACCGCGCAGCTGATCGATGGCCACGCCGGCGGGCATTTGTGGGCCGAGCGCTACGACCGCGAGCTGACAGACATTTTCGAGATCCAGGACGAAATCAGCGCGGCCATTGTCGCCGCTTTGAAGCTGAAGCTGTTGCCACAAGAGAAGAAGGCGATCGAGAACCGGGGAACGGCGAATGCCGAAGCGTACAACCTGTTCCTGATGGCGCGGCAATATTGGATTGACGGTGATTTCGGTGAGAGTGGGCGCGAGCGGCGGGTCATCCGAATCTGCAAGCGAGCGACCGAGATCGACCCCGATTATGCGCAGGCCTGGGCGCTGATGGGACTGGCGCAGGCGAACCTTCGCTATGGGTCCAG
This sequence comes from Sphingomicrobium sp., assembly GCA_035700945.1. Taxonomy (GTDB): domain Bacteria; phylum Pseudomonadota; class Alphaproteobacteria; order Sphingomonadales; family Sphingomonadaceae; genus Sphingomicrobium. Next base: position 3,886 of record DASSOE010000024.1, read on the forward strand.
CGGGAATGACGAGCTCGACGACGGGCTTGCCGCATCGAACCGGGCGCTCGACCTCGATCCGAGCATTGCCGAGGCGCATCTCCCCAGGGTGTGGTACTTCGCGATGGTCGGGGACGAGGAGCAGGCGCAAGCCGAGCTCGAAACCGCGCTTCACCTGAACCCGGACTCATGGGAGGTGAACAAGGAAGCCGCCCGCGTGCTCTACCGCCAGGGCAAGACCGACGGGGCGATCAGGCACATCGAGAAAGCGACGCAGCTTGCGGATAGCGACTTTCACAGCCGTGGAATGCTGTCTTCCCTTTGCCTCGCCAGAGGCGATCTGGAGCGCGCTCGCGAATGTGCGGCCAAGCTCATCAAGCAGGTGGAGGCGGCGCTCGCACGCAACCCCGACAACGGGGCCGCGATTGCTTATGGTGTGCTGAGCTTTGCTGCGGTGGGGAATTTCGACCGGGCGCGCGAATGGATTGAGCGCGCACTGCTCCTCGATCCGGACAATATGTACATGCGCTACAATTTGGCGTGGCCGGTGCTCGCATTCTTCAACGACAAGGAACAGGCGCTGCAGTTGCTCGAGCCGGCGCTCGAGAAGGGCGGCAAGACCTTGGTGAGCCTGGCCGCAGCCGATGCAAACCTCGATGCATTGCGGGACGATGCGCGATTCCAGGCGATGCTGGAGAATGCGAGGGCGCGGGTCGGGAGTGCTGCGGAAGCGGCGGTTACGCTCGCCGGCCCGGTCATTCCGCCTGCTGCAACCTGAGTGCCACTTCGCTCATGAACCGCGCGTCGTCGCCGTCGGCGAGCCATTCGGCTTCGGACGCGATGGCGGCGAGCAAGTCCGACAGGGGCTCCATCTCCGCCTTCGCGTAATTGCCGAGCACGTGCGGGGTGACGAGGTCCTTGCGGCCCGGGCCAGGGTGGCCGATGCCGATGCGGACGCGGCGGAAGTCGGGGCCGAGCGCGGCGTCGATGGAGCGGAGTCCGTTGTGGCCCGCCAGGCCGCCGCCGACGCGCACCTTCACCTTGAAGGGCGCGAGGTCGAGCTCGTCATGGAAGACCGTGAGAGCGTCGACGTCGACCTTGTAGAAGCGCAGCGCCTGCTGAACCGCGTCACCGCTGTCGTTCATGAAGGTCTGCGGCTTTACGAGCAGGATGCGGTTGCGGCCGAGCCGTCCTTCGGCGACCAGGCTGCGGAACTTCTTCTGCCAGGGGCCGAAGCCATGCCCCTGGGCAATAGCATCGACCGCCATGAAACCGACGTTGTGCCGGTGCAGCGTATATAGAGCGCCCGGATTGCCGAGCCCGACCCAGATTTGCAATGAAACTCCCCTCCCGCTTGCGGGAGGGGCAGGGGGGTGGGCTGCCCCGAGGAACGGCCCACGACGTCCCCACCCCTCGGTCCCCTCCCGCCAGCGGGAGGGGAGGGTACTTACTCGTTCTCGTCCGCGCCTTCGGCGCCCGTCTCGCCTTCCTCGCCTTCCTCGACGGTCGGGACAGCATCGGCCGGCGCGGCTTCTTCTTCCTCGGCCTTCATCGCCGACGGTGCGACGACCGTCGCGACCGTGAAGTCGCGGTCATCGATCGCTGGCTTCGAGCCTTCGGGCAGCGTCACGTGCGAGATGTGAACCGCGTCTCCGATCTCGAGACCCTCGAGCGAAACCACGATCTCGTCGGGCAGGCGCGCCGCGTCGCAGATCAGCTCGAGCTCGTGCCGGACGACGTTGAGCACGCCGCCGCGCTTCAGGCCCGGCGCCTTCTCTTCATCGATGAAGCGCACCGGCACGTTGACGTTCACCTGGGTGTGCTCGCCGATGCGGAGGAAATCGACGTGGATCGGCCTGCTCGTGACCGGGTGGAAGTCGACCGCCTTGGGCAGGGTGCGATGCGGCTTGCCGGCGAGGTCGACCATCACGACCGAGTTCATGAAGAAGCCGGTCGAAAGCATCTTCGCGAGAAGCTTCTCCTCGACGTGAATCGAAAGGGCATCTTTCTTTTCGCCGTAAATCACGGCGGGCACCCGGCCGTCGCGGCGCAGTGCTCGGGAGGCTCCCTTGCCAGCCCGGTCGCGCGCCTCGGCGGGCAGCGTCAGCTGTTCGCTCATTTGGCTATACTCCGATTGCTAAAAATCCCGCGCCACGCCTCCAGGGATGACCATGGCCGGGAAATGCGCCCCTAAGCGAGCGCCTTCGGAAAAGCAAGGTTTCGGCGGACGGGCTGACGATGCGTCAGTCGATGCGCCTGGACTCGATACCCTTTTCGGCGAGTCGGACGAGGACGCTGTCCTTGCCGGCGAGGTGGCCGGCGCCGACGGCGACGAACACCGTCCCGGGGCTCTGCATCCGCGCCGCGATCCAGTCCGCCCAGCGCGCGTTGCGGTCGGTGAACATCATCCGGTAGGTGTCGGGCGACCCCGCTTCGAGCTGGCCGAGCATCCGCACGAAGACTGTCTGGTCGCCGTGCTTCCAGGCGGACTGCATCTCGGCCATCGCGTTCGACAGGCTCTTCATTGGCGGCTCGCCGATCGGCTGGCCGGCCTTCCGCTCAGGTGCTGAGGCGGGCATCGCCGCGGGCATGCTGTTGAACATGTTGAGCTGGAACTCGAGCGTCTCCAGCCCCTGGACTGGCTTGCCTGCCGCCTCCGCGACCTGGCGCAGCACCATGTCGGCGCCGTTGTTGACCTGCATGCCTTGCGCCTCGCCGGCGTTGATCGCCATCCGCGTCGATGCGAGGAACGACGCCGAAGGCGTCACCGACGGAGGACGGATCGGCAGCCCGCGCCTTCCGGTAACGATCGTCCCGGGACCTTCCGGGATGAGCGTTTCGAGCACCAGTTCATTGGATTGCTCGAAGGCGTCGCGCACGTCCTGACCGAACCACTGAGGATCACCGTCGAGCGTATGGAAGGTGCCGAAGATGTAGACGGTGGTGTCGGGGTCGCGGACGACGAACATCGCTGGTTCGGGCGGCGCGGAAGGGGCAGTGACGGGCGTCACGGCGGCCAGCGCAGCAGCGGCAAGCAGATTGACCATCCAACGCCCTCCCCGAGGTGGACGGCACTGGCGGAGCAGTCAGCGGAAGCGATGGGAGCGCGGCTCACCGGTAGCGGAAAAGCCCCCGCTTTCCATCGACTTCGCGCATCAGACCCCCCAGCCCGATACAATGAGATAATGGTCACCGACTTGTTAAAAAATGTCTAGCGAAATCCGCAAAACGTGAACTTTTCCCGATGGATGGAGGCGATTCGGGCGCCGAGAGTCGGCTATTGGACGCGGCGAACGCGATATCCATCCCGCTGAAGCATCGCGATCACCGAATCCCTGCCGGCGAGATGCCCCGCTCCGACCGCGATCATCACCGCGCCCGGCTGCGCCATCCGCTGCTCGATCCAGCGGCTCCAGTTCGCGTTGCGCTCATGGATGAGCGCTTGCGCGAGATCGGGCGAGTCAGCGAGGTCGCGGTCGAAGGTGCGCGCGATCGCCTTCACGTCGCCGCTCGACCACGCCTTGAGCATGCCTGCGAATTCGTCGTCCGCGGCGTTGGCCTCGTCGAGTGCTCCGACGAGCAGAGCCTGTTGCGCTTTTTCGGGCAGCCGATCGAAGAAGCCGAATTGCTGAAGGTTCGTCTCGAGCTCGCCGACCGGCTTGCCCTGGCTTGCGAAGCTGCCGCGGAGCACCGCCTCGACGCCTTCTTCGCTCTTGAGGTTCATTTCGCGGTATTGATTTCCGAGCAGGATGAATGCTGCCGCCCAGGTCTCCATCCGGTCGAAGGCCTGCGGAGGAAACCCGCTCTTCTTGACCGCCGCTGCGAGTGCGGGGCGCTTCTCGGGTGGCACACGCATCATGAGCGGCGGGAGATTGGGCGCGTTGAAGGCAAGGCTTGCCATGGCCGACATCATCCTGCCGGGATCCTTTTCATCGACGATCGTCTCGACCACCAGCTGCTGTGAGTTCTGGACGGCCTGGTCGAACCGGGCCGTGCGCCATTGAAATTGCTCGGGAAGCAGGTGGATGGTGCCGAACAGGTAGATCGTGGTGTCGGCGTCGGACACCTGCCACAACGCCGGCTGGGCCGCCTGCGGAGCCTTCGACGCCGCGGGGGCGCCAACGAGCAGGGCGCCGAGCCCAAGCGCGGCGACGGCGCGCCGGAAGAGGGTTTTCAGCATGGATTCAAGAGCCTTTCCGTGAGGCGTTCGCATGGCGGGCTAGCGGCGGCAAGCTGAACCTCCACTTGCCCCTTCAAGGCGCTTCCGCCAAAGCCGCGGCGAGAATTCGACGGGGTTTTTAACTTGAGCTTGAGCTTCCAGGACCTGATTCTGACGCTCCATCGCTATTGGGGCGCGCAGGGCTGCGTCATCCTCCAGCCGTACGACATGGAGATGGGGGCGGGCACCTTCCACCCCGCGACCGTGCTTCGGTCGCTCGGGCCTCAGCCGTGGAAAGCCGCCTATGTCCAGCCGTGCCGGCGGCCGACCGACGGTCGCTACGGGGAGAACCCGAACCGGCTGGGCCATTATTATCAGTATCAGGTGGTGCTGAAGCCGAGCCCCGACGACCTGCAGGAGCTCTATCTCGGCAGCCTGGTCGAAATCGGCATCGACCCGCTCGAGCACGACATCCGCTTCGTGGAGGACGATTGGGAAAGCCCGACGCTGGGCGCGTGGGGCCTCGGCTGGGAAGTGTGGTGCGACGGGATGGAGGTGACCCAGTTCACTTATTTCCAGCAGGTCGGCGGGTTCGAGTGCCGTCCGGTCACCGGCGAGCTGACTTACGGGCTCGAGCGGCTCGCGATGTACATCCAGCGCATCGACAACGTCTTCGACCTCAGGTTCAACGACGCAGGCGTGACTTACGGCGACGTCTTCCTCGAGAACGAGCGGGAAATGTCGGCGTATAATTTCGAGGTCGCGGACACTGACGCTTTGTTCGATCTGTTCCGCAAGGCGGCCGCCGAGTGCGAGCGCTGCCTCGAGGCGAAGCTGCCGATCCCGGCCTACGAGCAGGCGATCAAGGCGAGCCACGTCTTCAACACGCTCCAGGCGCGCGGCGTGATCAGCGTCGCCGAACGCCAGGCCTATGTCGGCCGCGTCCGCGACTTGGCGAAAGCGGCGTGCGGCGCATGGCTGGAGCGGGCTGCCTGATGGCCGACTTCCTGCTCGAGCTCCGCTCCGAAGAAATTCCGGCGCGGATGCAGCCTGCGGCGCGCAACGAGCTTGCGCGGCTGTTCGCTGAATGCACGACCGCGGCGGGGTTGCGGACGGGGCCCATCGACGTTCACTCGACGCCGAGGCGGCTAGTGCTGATCGCGCGCGATGTCGCCGAAGGAACCCAAGCGACGCGCGAGGAGACGAAGGGCCCGCGCACGTCGGCGCCGCCGCAGGCGCTGGAGGGATTCCTGCGCAAGACCGGGCTGGCCCGCGAGCAGCTGGAGGAACGCGACGGCGTTTATTTCGCGACTGTCGAACGGCCTGGGCGGGGCGCCACGGAAATTCTCGCAGAAACCGTCACGCGGATCGTGCGCGTTTTTGCCTGGCCGAAGTCGATGCGCTGGGGCTCGGGCTCGCTTCGCTGGGTGCGGCCGCTGCACGGCATCGTCGCCATGCTCGGCGAGGATATCGTTCCAGTCGAGATCGACGGAATCGTGTCGGGAGCGGCGACAGTCGGCCATCGCTTCCATCATCCGGGGCCGATCACCGTTGGCGGGGCTGCCGATTACGCCGAGAAGCTGCGCGCGTGCCATGTGATCGTCGACCAGGAGGAGCGGGAGCGGATGATCCGGGCGGATGCGGAGTCCGCCGCCGCTGGTGCCGGGCTATCGCTTTTGCCGGACGAAGGCCTGGTGGTCGAAAATGCCGGGCTCACGTCATGGCCGGTGCCGCTGCTCGGCGAGTTCGACTCTGATTTCCTCGACGTTCCGCGCGAAGTGATCGTCCTCACCATGCGCACCAACCAGAAATATTTCGCCTGCACGGCGTCGGACGGCGGCCTGGCGCCGGCGTTCGTCTGTGTCGCGAACATCGCGCCGAGCGACGGCGGCGCGGCCATCGTCGAGGGCAACCGCCGGGTGCTGGCGGCGCGCCTCGCCGACGCGCGCTTCTTTTGGGAGCAGGACCACAAGGTGCCGCTTGAGGAGCAAGCGAAAAGGCTCGGCGGCATCGTCTTCCACGAGAAGCTCGGCACCGTCGCCGAAAAGGTCGAACGCGTCGCGAAGCTGGCGCGGTGGCTGGTTGAAACCGGCGTCCTCATAGCCGACGCCGACCAGGTCGAGCGCGCGGCGCGGCTGGCGAAAGCCGACCTCGTCACCGGGATGGTCGGTGAATTCCCCGAGCTGCAAGGCGTGATCGGCGGCTACCTGGCCGAGGCACAGGGCGAGCCGAAGGCCGTCGCCGAAGCGATCCGCGACCAGTATGGAACACCGAGTGAACCTGCATCGGCGGCGGTCGCGCTTGCCGACAAGCTCGACACGATCTGCGCCTTCTTCGGTATCGGCCAGAAGCCGACCGGGTCGAAGGACCCGTTCGCGCTGCGCCGCGCGGCAATCGGCTCGATAGAACTGATCGTGGGCAACGGTCTTCGGCTTTCGCTGACCGAAGCGATCCGTGGTGCGCTCGCCAATCGGGCCGGCCAGTCGAAGGATTCGGCGTCCGCCCATCGGCTCGACCGCACGGCTCCCGAAGTACTCGACTTCTTCGCCGATCGCCTGAAGGTCCAGCAGCGCGAAGCAGGCGTCCGGCACGATCTGATCGATGCGGTGTTTGCTCTCGGTTCGGAGGACGACCTCGTGCGCCTGCTCGTCCGCGTGAACGCGCTTCAGGATTTCGTCGAAACAGGGGAGGGCGCGGACCTCCTGACCGCCTACAAGCGCGCGGCGAACATTCTCAAGAAGGAGAGCTGGACCGGGCCGCAGGTGATGAGCTCGCGGGCGGAGCAGGGCATTCCGCAAACCGGTGAGGAGGACCCGCTGGTGCTGGTCGAGGAGCCCGGAATCAGGGAAGCGGTCGCGGAGATGGCGTCGGGGCAGGCCGGCGCCGACCTGCCGGAGGAGAAGGTACTGATCACGGCGCTCGACGCGGCGGAGCCGAAAGCTGCCGCGGCGATCGATCAGGAGGATTTTACGGGGGCGATGGCCGCGCTCGCTTCGCTGCGGCGGCCGATCGACGATTTCTTCGATCATGTGACCGTGAACGACCCCGATCCGGCGAAGCGCGAGCAGAGGCTCAATCTGCTGATGCGCTTTCGCGACGCGGTGAACGCGGTCGCCGATTTTTCCAGGATCGAGGGTTAAGCGGACTGTGCTCCTGCGACGGCAGGAGCCCAGACTCTCTTCTTCCTGGACCGGACCCCTGCCTTCGCAGGGACACTGATCACAGCGGTCGGTCGTCTTCCGGGTCGCGGCCGCTCTTGATTGCAGCGCCGCGGAGGCTGTCGCGCTCGCGCCACTCCTTCTCGCGCTCTTCCCAGTCCTTCACGCGCTTCTCGTGCTCGCGCTCGAGCGCCTCGCGACGATCGACCTCGCTCTTGTAGCGCGCCTTCCACTTGCGGCGGCCGCCCGCCGTCAGAAAGATGCCGATCAGCAGCCCGAGCACGAAGACGAGGATGCAGATCGCCCATAGGTTCGGGTCGGAGGTGATGTTCATTGCGCTTCCCCAACGTCGAAGGTTTCGCGGGGATTACGCTTGGCGGCTTGCCGCGTTCCGTTGGATCGGGGACAGTCCCTCGTTCGAGGGACTGTCCCCTGGAGCCGGTCAGCCGTGGAGGAAGCTGTCGTTGATCGAGCAGCTGGCCGGGCCGAGGATGACCACGAACAAGGTCGGAAGGATGAACAGGATCAGCGGCACGGTCATGATCGCCGGCAGCCGCGCGGCCTTCTCCTCGGCGCGCATCATGCGCTGGTGGCGGAACTCGGCCGACAGCACGCGCAGCGCGGAGGCGAGCGGGGTGCCGTATTTCTCGGTCTGGATCATGGTCGTGACCACGCCGCGCACCGCCTCGAGGTCGACGCGCTGGGCGAGGTTCTCGAATGCCTGGCGGCGCTCGTTCAAAAAGCCAAGCTCGATCGCGGTGAGGCCGAACTCGTCGCCGAGCTCCGGATAGGCCTTGCCGAGCTCCCTCGCGACGCGCCCGAAGGCGGCGTCGACGGTAAGGCCGGCCTCGGCGCAGATGACGAGCAGGTCGAGCGCATCGGGCAAGCCTTTTCGGATTGCGTGGCTGCGCTTGTTGACCCGGTTCTTGAGCCAGATGTCGGGCGCCTTGTAGCTGCCGACCAGGACACCGGCGACCGTGATGTAGCGGCGCAGCGGCGACCACTGCGGCTCGAACCCGAAGACGTAGAGCAGCAGCACCGCGCCGATGCCGAGGATCACCGGAAGGACGAAGCGCGCGAAGATGATGAAGAAGGCGAGGTCCTTGGTGCGGATGCCCGCCTGCATCAGCTTTTGCTGGGTCTTTTTGAGCTGGTCGTCCTGGACCATCTTGAACTGCGTCAGGATCGAGCGGACCCGGTCCGCCGCCTGGTTGCGATTGGTCAGCTTCTTGCGCTTGTTGGTCGAGGCGACGATGCCCGCCTTGAGCTGCTCCCGGCGCTCGTTAAGCGCCTTGACGCGGCGGACCATCGGATCCTTTGCCGTCGTCGCCGCGTAAATCGCGAGAAGCACGGCAAAGGTCGCGACGGCGCTGAGGATCGTCGCGATCCAGATCACGTCGAAGCCCAGGATGTGCGGTCCGCCGGTGGGAACCTGCTGCATGTTCGTCAGTCCCCCGTTAGATCTCGAAGTTGACCATCTTGGCCATGATCGCGGCGCCGATGCCCATCCACACCATTCCGCCCATTCCGGCGACCATCAGGCGCTGGTCGGTGAAGAAGCCGCCCATGTAGCCGGGGTTGATCATCCACACGAGCGTGAAGACCACGAACGGCAGCGCGCCGACGATATAGGCCGAGGCTTTCGATTCCGAGCTCATGGCGCGGATCTTCAGCTTCATCTGCGCGCGCTTGCGCAGCACGTCGGCGAGGTTCGACAGCGTTTCGGCGAGGTTGCCGCCAGTCTCGCGCTGGATTGCGAGCGTGATCACGAAAAACTGGAACTCGGGCGTGCCTAGGCGATCTGCCGTGTCCTGGAGCGCGACCTCCATGGTGCGCCCGATCTTCATCTTGTCGACCACGATGCGGAACTCGATCCCGACGGGACCGGGGATTTCGCCCGCGACGATCCCGAGCGTTTCGGTGATCGGAAGGCCCGAGCGCAGGCCGCGCACCATCAGCTCGATGGCATCGGGGAAATTCGAGTTGAACTTGGCGACGCGGCGCTTGATCATCTTCCCGATGACGAAGTGCGGCCCGCCGATGCCGAAGAAGATCCCGAGCAGCAGCGACAGGACGAGCGGCGCGCCCCGGAAGGCGAGGGCGGTCGTCACGAACGAGACGACGCCGAGGCAGACGATCGCATATTTGCCGAGCGAGATGTCCTTGCCCGTCATCTCGAGCCGCTTGCGCAGCAGCGCCGGCTTGGGAATGAGCGTGGAAGCGTAGCCTTCGAACTTGGTCGCGCGTTCGGCGAACAGCTTGCGGATCTGCGCCTGGGCGTTGCCCGCGATCACGTCGCCGTGACGCTCCTTGATGAGCTCCACGCGCCGCCTGACGGCTTTGCTCGCCGACGGCCCGCGCACCGCCATGAAGGCGAGCCCGAGCGCTCCGACGCAGCCGATGATGAGTAGCCACAAGAGCATTCGTGCCTCTGCCTCTCAACTCTTCGCGCGCGACGCCGGAGCGCCGCGGGCGCGGGTTACGCCGCTGTCTTGTCCTTGGGCTTCGACAGCATCGACTTCAGATTATCGACCAGCGACTTCGCGGCGACGGCCGGCGCCTTGTCCGACGAAGCGCCCTCGTCGCTCGCATGGCTTAGAACCATGTTCGACAGCGTATTGAACGGCGCGGCCATCTTGCCCCCGGCGACTTCGGCCATCGGTTTGCCGAGCTTCGCCGCCTGTGCCGCGAGCTTGCCATCGACCGGGAAGACGATGTCCACGGGCCGTTCGATCGACTGTTCGAAATCCTTGCGGCTGATCTCCAGCGCACCGCCCGAGGGGACACCATTGGCAACGACGATGACCTTCGTCTGCGGTGCGTTCGACTTGAGCCAGGCGAGGACGCGGATGGTGTCGCGGGTCGCGGCGAGCGTGAGCTCGGCAACGACCACCGCGACATGCGCATCGTGCACCAGGTGCGGATGCTGGATCAGCATGTGCCGCGGCAAGTCCAGTACGGTCGATTCGAACGCGTTGCGCATTTCCTCCTGCAGCGCGAAGAAGGCGCTGCCGTCGGTCACCAGCGGCTGGTGGATCGGCGCTTCGGCCGAAAGCACCGATAGCCGCTCGTTGGCGCGAACCATCGCCCGCTCGATGAACAGGCCGTCGATCCGGCTGGGGTTTTCGATGGCATCGGTCAGGCCACGCCCGGGCTCGAGGTCGAGCGCCAGCGCGCCGGTTCCGAAATGCACGTCGAGGTCGAGCAGGGCGGTCGTGCGCCGTGCCTTCTCGCCGAGCAGCCAAGCAAGCGAGGTCGCGAGCGTCGAAGCACCGACGCCGCCGCGAACACCGATGACCGCGGCCATCACGTGCGGCTTGTCGGCCTGGGCTTCACCGCGCGGACCGGACAGGACCATCTGCGCATGCGCGAACGTGTCGCGCAGCTGATCGACCGTGAACGGCTTCAGCAGATAATCGTGGATGCCGCTGGCGACGAGGTCGCGGTAGAGTCGCACGTCGTTGACGGTGCCGGACGCAATCACGATCGTCCCCGGCTCGCACACCTCCGCGAGCGCGTTGATGTCGTTCAGCGGGTCGGCGGACTCGCTGAGATCGACGAACAGGATGTTCGGACTGGCCGACACGGACAGCGACTGCACGGCGTTGCGCAGCCCTCCCTTGTTGACCTTTTCCGGAGACCAGCCGTGCTCGACCGCGACCGGCCGCAGCATGTCTGCCGTGGCGTCGTCGCAAACGAAGGCGGTGAAGGGATCGCGTAGTCCGGCGCGGGCCTGGAACGGGGCGTTCATCCTAGTTATCCTTCTTCGTGCTGATGTCCGACAGCCCCTTGGCGCCGCTCGGTGCCTGGGAACGATAGAATTGGACGGCCTTGGCCGCCGCCCTCACGTCGCCGGTTCCGGCGCCTTCACGCCCGTGGATCAGGTCCTCGGGATTGGCGACCATGGCGGCGATGTTGGTGTTCACGCCGCAGCCGAAGTTCGACATGTTGCGGTTGTCGTAATTGGGCTGTGCGGGAAGGCTCCAGTTCGGGCAGTGAGGGACCTCGGCGCGGCGCCGGCTCACCACCACCCGCACGGTTCCTGGCTGCACCGCACCGATCGTAACCGGGGCTCCTGCCGAAACCATCATGCCGTATTGGCCGGCGATTGCGGCGACCTGGCCACGGGCAGCGTCGGCATAACCGCCGTCGACGTAGATCGCGTCGCCGTAACCGATGCCGAGACCCTGAAACCAGCCGTTCAGGCGGTCCGCCTCACCGGGCGCAAGCGCGCCGTCGGGAGCGGCAGCGTCGAACACATAGTCGGCGCTGGTGACCACCGGCACGTTGACCGCGGCGACACCCTTGTCCGCCAGCTCCGGTGTGTTGCAGGCCGCCAGCAACGAGGCGAGCGCAATGAGGATGACTTTCGAACGCATCGTCATATCCTTCCTTGTCAGGCCGGGGTTCACAGCTTGAACCCCGGAGCGGCCACTGCGCCCGTGACGGGTGCGGCAACCGGCGCCTGGATCGCTGTCGGCTGGACCGAACCGGACTTGCCGGTGAAGGTCTGGCCGAGGAAATTGCGCTGAATGTCGTCCGGCGCCCGATACCCGTCCGCCGGGGTGGCGAGCTGGCCGGAGACCGGCTTCACCAGGTACGGCGTGACGATGATGACCAGCTCGGTCTCATCCCGCTGGTACTTGGTCGAACGGAACAGCGCGCCAAGCACGGGGATATCGCCGAGGAACGGCGCCTTCTCGACGCTGTTGCTGTTGCTGTTCTGAAGCAGACCGGCGATCATGAACGACTGGCCCGAGCCGAGCTCGACGGTCGTTTCCGCGCGCCGAGTGGTCAGCGCCGGGACAGTGAAGCCATTGAGCTTGACGGAACCCGCGTCGCTGAGCTGGCTCACCTCGGGGCGGACGCGCATCGAGATGTGGCCGTCGGCGAGGACGACCGGCGTGAACGCCAGGCCGACGCCGTACTGCTTGTATTCGATCGTCACCGCGCCGAGCGACTGCGACACCGGGATCGGGAACTCTCCGCCGGCCAGGAAGCTTGCGGTTTCGCCCGACAGCGCGGTCAGGTTCGGCTCTGCCAGCGTCGTGATGACGCCGTCGTTCTCAAGCAGGTCGAGCGTGCCGAGCATGTCGAGACCGAGGATCTTGCCGAAGATGCCGAGCGTCGTGCCACCCACGAGGTTGTTGAAGGTGACGCTTGTGCTGCCGGAGGGAAGGCCCGTCTCCGGGTCAATGGTTCCCGGAGCGCCCGGCACTCTGTCGATTGTGCCGGGCTGGCCGCGGCCGATGCCGAACAAGGTTCCGCCGGACGAGTCGCGGCTCAGCAGGTTGACGCCGAACTGCTTGACCAGCGAACGGTTCATCTCCGCGACGCGGACCTTCAGCATCACCTGGAGCGGGGTCGCCACCTTGAGGCGGTTCACCGGCACGATGTTGAGCGGCGCATTCGCATTGTTGATGTCGATGCCGGGATTGAGCGCGGCGCGAACCAGCAATTCCGCTTGCGCGGCATCCTCGGGCGAGGAGACGACGCCGTTGAGCACGGCGACCTGCCCGATCGTGGTGACGCTGATGTTCGACTCCGGCATCGCCTGGTGCAGGATCTCGTTGATCGAGCTGATGTTCTGGTTGACTCGTACGTTTGCCCCGTAAACCACCGAGCCATCCGCGGCGGTCGCGATGACCGTGGCCTCGCCGGCCTTCTTGCCGAAGAGATTCATCTGGCGCGGGCCGTTGACATAAACGTCGGCGACATCGGGGTTCGACGTCCACACGCTGGCGACGCTGCGCGGCAGGTTGAGCATCTGCCCTTCGCCGACCGACAGGAGGACCTGAGTAGTCGGGCGATAGGAGCCCGATGCGTACGCCTTCGGCTGGGCCAGGGCTGGCGCCGGAGCGGCGACCGTGGCGATGCCGGCGGCGAGTGCCGCAAGGGCGGTGCCGAGGCGCGCCCGGCGGCTGATTGCTTGGATGTTCATTTTAGCGAGCTCCCACCGGAACAACGGTGACTTCATTGCCGCGCGCGACACGGACCACGGGGCCCGTGGGGACGGCAACGGCCTGGCTGGTCCCTTTACCGATCGCAGCGACGGCACCGGCCGTCTGGTCGCCGGCACCCGACGTCTTCCCGGGAACGGTGCGGCGCTGGAAGCGCGACACGTCGCCGCCGGTGGTGAAGGTGGTGTTGCTGTCGGCAGGCCGGTTCGAATAAGCGAGCAGCATCTGCCGCTCCTGCGCGGGGCTGACATTCGCCGGGATCTTGACGTCCCCGGCAGCAACCGCGCGCTCGAGCTCGGCGCTGTTGTCCGCGATCGAGCGCAGCGACAGCGACAACTGGCCGAGGCTCTGGGCCACCGCGATCTTCTCGGCGATCTTCGGCGTCACCTCGAAGGTCACGTTGGAGAAGGTCCGGACCGCAGTCTTGCCCTCTTCGTCCTTGTCGGTGATGCGCTGGTCGGTCGCCAGAACGCGAACATTGCGGACAATGGTCTCGGAAACCTTGAGCGCCGGCCCCTCGCCGCCACCCTGGACCTGCTGCGTGAGCACCAGGTCGACGTGGTCGCCCGGGAACACAAAGCCCGCGACGCCGGTGGTGGTGTTCACCAGCACCGTAACCGCGCGCATGCCCGGCCCGAGCGCAGCGGCGAGGAAGCCGCGATCCTGCGGACCGACCAGCGAGCCGCGCGTGATCGGCTGGCCCGCCGCTATCGCATAGCGAACGACAGTGCCTGCGAGGTTCTTCGCGTCCGGCTGGCCGTCGACATAATAGGCGCCCTGCATCAGCTCCTTGGGCCAGGGCTGGAAGGCGAAGCTGTCGGGATCGATGATCGTGCCGACCGGAAGCGCCTTTTTGGCGACGAGCACCTTGGGCCCAAGCGGCACTGCAGGCGCCGCGGCGGCCTGCTGTGCGCCGGCGCCGGCGAACATGTTCTTGGCCATGACAGCGGTGACCACCGCAATGACCAGCGCTCCCACGAGCAGAGCGAGCTTCTTCACATCCATGGCGCAGTCGCCTCCCCCAGACGGGTCTTCAAAACAGCCTCACAAATCAGGCAAATTGGTTAAGAAAGCGTTGGGTGAGAATCGCGAGACCGCCGAATGCGATCGCGACTCCATACGGAATTTCCGGTCTTCCCTCGCGACCGCGCGACCGGTGCCAGGCGAGGACGACGAACGTCAGCACGCCGCCGGCAATCGACATCAGCACGAGGAACTTCACGGTCGAGGCCGGCGAGAACCACAGCGAAAGCGCAGCGGCGAGCTTGACATCGCCGCCGCCCATCATCCCCGCGTAAAAGGCGCCGGCCAGCACGAGGAACACGGTTCCGCCCGTAGCGAGTTGCACCGCGACTCCGGGCCACGGCGACAGCGCGACCGATGCCCAATAGACGGGCGCGAGCAGCGCCACCGTCAAATTGAGGCGATTCGAAATCGTGAAGGTACGAACGTCGATGACTGCCGCGATCACCAGGATCGCGGCGAGGATGACGAGCAGCAGCTGGGTAAATGCCCCGTTGAACATGACGCCACCACTAGACGGCGCCGCTTTCCAATTCGTAACCGGCCGTGCGAATGGATGAATTCGACGTCATCATCGTCGGCGGCGGGATCGCCGGCGCAAGCCTCGGCGCGGAGATCGCCGCCAGGCGGCGCACGCTGATCGTCGAGGCCGAGGACCAGTGCGGCTATCATGCCACCGGGCGGTCGGCGGCTTTCTATCTCGAGAGCTACGGCGGTCCTGAAGTGGCGAAGCTGACTCTTGCCTCGCGTGCTTTTCTCGCCGATCCACCGCCGGAATTCTCGCAACGCGGGTTCCTTCGGGTGCGCGGGGACGTCCACATCACTCTCGATGCGCTGCCCGAGCTCCCGGCGGCGGTCGAGACGCGGGTCGTCGAACGCCCTGAACTCGAACGGTTGATTCCGGGCATCAGGCCGCAATGGCGCCGTGCATTGTTCGAGCCGGGATGCGCCGACATCGACGTCGCGGCGCTCCACGCTGCTTTCCTGCGGCAATTCCGGCGCTGCGGCGGAATCGTTGAGACGCGCGCCAAGGTGATTCGGTCCCAACGTAAAGGTGAGCGCTGGTCGGTGATCCTCGAAGACGGAAGCGCGCGGACCGCCTCGATTGTGGTGAACGCCGCCGGAGCCTGGGCCGACGCCGTCGCGCGCGCTGCAGGAGCCGCTCCGCTCCGCATCGCGCCCAAGCGCAGGACGATGGTCCAGCTGCGGGTCGGTCGATCCGGCCTGAAGCAGCTGCCGCTGGTCGATGCCGCCGACGGAAGCTTCTATTTCAAAGGCGAGGCCGACAGTTCGGTGTGGCTCAGCCCCCACGACGAAATTCCAACCGATCCGTGCGACGCGGCACCAGAGGAGATCGACGTCGCCCTGGCGATCGACCGGTTCGAGCAGGTGGTCGACTGGCCGGTGGAGCGGGTCGAGCGCAGCTGGGCGGGCCTCAGGAGCTTCGCGCCGGACCGGCTGCCGGTCTATGGCTTCGATGCCGACGTTCCTGGCTTCTTCTGGTGCGCGGGGCAGGGCGGATTCGGAATTCAGACCTCGCCGGCCGCGGCGAAGATGGCGGCCGCGCTGGTGCTTGGCGAGGCGCCGGCCGACGTCATCGCGCACATCGATGCGGCGATCTTTTCGCCCGCGCGCTTCCGCACCTGATCAAAGCCGGTGATGGCGGCGCTGGTCGTCGGCTTCCGCGCAGGCGAGCGCGTCGACCCGGTCGTTCTCCGGATGGCCGCTATGGCCCTTCACCCAGCGCCACTCGACCCGGTGCGGGGCCGAGGCGTCGATCAGCGCCTGCCACAGCTCCGCATTTTTGACCGGCTTCCTGTCCGAGGTCCGCCAGCCGTTCTGCCGCCATTTGTGGATCCAGCGGGTGATTCCGTCACGGACATAGATACTGTCGGTGTGCAGCTCGACGCGGCAGGGTCGCTTGAGCGCCTCGAGGCCCTTGATCGCCGCCACCAGCTCCATGCGGTTGTTCGTCGTCAGCGGCTCGCCGCCGGAGAACTCCTTTTCCTTGTCTCCCATTCGCAGCAACGCCGCCCATCCGCCCGGCCCTGGATTGCCGCGGCACGCTCCGTCGGTGAACATCTCGACGAGGGGGAGGTCCGTCACCTCAGGCGACGAGCTCGCGCGGAAGCTTGAACGTCATGCGCTCCGGCGTGTGGTCGGCGATCTCTTCGGTCACCTCGAATCGCTCGGAAAGGGCGTCGAGCACTTCGCGTACAAGCACTTCCGGCGCGGATGCACCGGCGGTCAGCCCGATCGTCCGAGGCTCTCCCAGCCACTGCCAGTCGATGTCCACCGCGCGCTCGATCAGCCGCGCCGGAACACCCATCCGTTCGGCAACCTCCGCGAGGCGGAGCGAGTTGCTGCTGTTCGGCGCCCCGATCACGAGCATGCGGTCGCACTCGGGCGCGATCGCCTTGACCGCCGCCTGCCGGTTGGAGGTCGCGTAGCAAATATCCTCGCTGCGCGGCGCGCGGATCGATGGGAAACGCGCCTTGAGCGCGTCGACGATGGCGGCCGTGTCGTCGACGGAGAGCGTCGTCTGGGTGAGAAAGGCGAGGTTCTCCTCGTCTGGCACGCTCAGGTCCGCCACCTGGTCCACCGTTTCGATGAGAGTCATCGCGCCGTCCGGCACCTGGCCGAACGTGCCGATCACCTCCGGATGCCCAGCGTGGCCGATGAAGAGGATGTGGCGGCCTTCCTCGATCAGCCGCTGCGCCTGCCGATGGACTTTCGAAACGAGCGGGCAGGTCGCATCGACATAAGTGAGTGCGCGGCTCTGGGCCGCGGCCGGGACCGACTTGGGCACGCCATGCGCCGAGAAAACCACCGGGCGGTCGTCGGGCACTTCGTCCAGTTCGTCGACGAATACCGCTCCGAGGTCGCGAAGCCGCTCGACCACGAAGCGGTTGTGGACGATCTCGTGCCGGACGTAGACCGGTGCGCCGAAGCGCTCGAGCGCGAGCTCGACGATCTGGATCGCGCGGTCGACTCCGGCGCAAAAGCCGCGCGGAGCAGCGATGAGGACTCGAAGGGGCGGACGGTTCAGCATTCGGACAGGCACATAAGGCTTCGCTTGCAGCCATAGAAGGCCCTTGCCATAGAGCCGGCTCACTCGATTTCGCCGTCGTAAGGACTCATCCCTAGTGAAGCTTCGCCTCGCCGCACTTGCTGCCCTCGTCCTGCTCAGCGCCTGCCGGCATGCCGGCGACATCACTGCCGAGAACGGTGGCGGCGTCTATGCGGTGCGCAGCGCCTGCCCGATCGCCGGCGTCCCCGCCGGCACCGGCGACATCACCCTGTTCAACCCGCCGGGCAGCACCGATTCGACCGCGATCGACGTCACCGCGGCGATCACCGACGTGCGCGCGACGTGCCAGGATGCCGGCGCTGATGTCGTTTCCACCGTCACCTTCACGGTCGTCGGTTTGCGGCGTGCTCCCGGGCCTGCGCGGCAGGTCGTGCTGCCCTATTTCGACGTCGCGTTGCGCGGGGGGACGGAAATCGCGGCCAAGCAGGTCGGCCAGGCCGTCCTCAACTTCGCACCGGGCGACGTTCACGCTTGGGCGCGGGTGCAGGCGAGCGTGCGCGTCAACCGTGCCGCGGCGACGCTGCCCGCCAACGTCCGCCAGATCCTCACGCGCCCGCGCAAGGCGGGCGAAGCGGAAGCGGCCGTCGACCCGATGTCCGATCCGGCCGTCGCCAAAGCGGTCGCCAACGCCACGTTCGAGCATCTCGTCGGGTTCGAGCTGACGCAGGACCAGATCAAGTACAACGTGACCCGCTAACGCGTTGACTTGGGGAACGTGCGCGGCCAAGGCACGCGCCGTCGCCGGCGCACCGCAAGGTCGTCGGGATGGCCGCACGGGAGAGTTCCGTCCTTGCCTTGCGCAATGGCGGGCGCCGAAGGAGCAACCGCCCCCGGAATCTCTCAGGCAACAGGGACCGCGCGCGCCTGACAGTCTGGAAAGTGCCCTGCGTCGCCGAGGCTATGCAGGGCCGCCGAAGGGGAAGGCCCTCCGAAGCCGCGAGGCGAAGGAGGGGCAAAGCTCTCAGGCGCGAGCGACAGACGGGGGCGGCAGCCGGAGAGCCGCAAGGCATGCCGGCAGTCGCGGCCCTTTGCCGGAGCGCATCGAATGAGCAGGCCAGAATGAACCGGGAAACCCACAACGGCCCGACGGACGAGACGCAGGCGCGGGGAACGCCGTACAGCGGCGATTCCTCGGGCGGCGAGGGCGCCGAGCTGCAGCCGCTCGGCAGGCTTCCGCTCGATTCGTGGCATCGCGCGCGCGGAGCCCGCATGGTCCCGTTTGCGGGCTATGAGATGCCGGTCCAGTATGAGGGCATCATCGCCGAGCATTTGTGGACGCGCGAAAATGCGGGGCTGTTCGACGTCAGCCACATGGGCCAGCTGTTGGTGCACGGACGCGGAGTCGACGGCGCGCTCGAGAAGCTGATGCCGGCCGACCTCCAGGCTGCAGCCGATATGAAGCCCAAATATTCGCTGCTGCTCGACGAAGATGGCGGGATCATCGACGACCTGATGGCCACCCGCCGGGGCGACGATTTCTACATCGTGGTCAACGGCGCGACCAAGCACGGCGACATCGCCGAAATGGAACGGCGGCTCCCAGGCGAAGTGGTGGTCGACCATATGAAGGAGCAGGCGCTGCTCGCGCTGCAGGGGCCGCGCGCCGCCGAGGTGCTGGAGACGATCGTCCCGGGAGCGAGCGATCTCGGCTTCATGCAGGCAGGACCGTTCGATTGGCGCGGCGGCAAGCTGTGGATCAGCCGCTCCGGCTATACCGGCGAGGACGGGTTCGAAATTTCGGTACCCGCGGCTGCGGCCGCCGATCTCGCCGATGCGATTGCCGCGCACGATCTGGTGAAGCCGATCGGCCTCGGCGCGCGCGACTCGCTTCGCCTCGAAGCTGGCCTGCCGCTGTACGGCCACGACCTCGACCGCCGCACGACTCCGGTGATGGCCGGGCTCAACTTCGCGATCAACAAGCGCCGCCGCGCGGACGGCGGCTTCGCCGGCGCATTGCGCATCCTCGCCGAGATCGAGAATGGGCCGATCGAAAAGCGGGTCGGCTTCGAGGTGGATGGCCGCCAACCGGTGCGTGAGGGCGCGCTGGTTCTCGACGGCGAAGGAAATGAGGTCGGCAGGATCACCAGCGGCGGCTTCTCTCCGTCGCTGCAGCGTCCCATCGCCATGGGCTATGTCGCGACGGCCCTGTCCGAGGCCGGAACTGCCCTCAAGCTCGAGCAGCGCGGCAAATTGTTCGGTGCCCGCGTCGCGCCGATGCCGTTTGTCCCCCACCGCTATCACCGCAAGGGAGCTTCCGCATGAGCCTCTATTTCACCAAGGAGCACGAGTGGATCCGGGTCGAGGGCGACACCGCGACGGTCGGAATCACCGATCACGCGCAGGAGCAGCTCGGCGACATCGTCTTCGCCGAGGTGCCGGAAACCGGCAAGCGGCTGAGCAAGGGCGAGGAAGCCGCAGTCGTCGAATCGGTCAAGGCCGCCTCCGACGTTTACGCGCCGATCACGGGCGAAGTGATCGAGGGCAACAGCAAGGTCGCGGACGATCCGGCGATCGTGAACAGCGATCCGGAAGGAGAGGGCTGGTTCTTCAAGCTCAAGCTGGAGAATTCTTCCGAACTCGACGGCCTGATGGACGAGTCCGCCTACCGCAACTGGGTGAAGACCCTTTGAGCCAGTCCGCCGCCTCGACGAGCAAGTGGGACGCTGCCGATTATGCGCGGGTCGGCGGGTTCGTCGCCGAGCTCGGCGGGGCGGCGCTCGACCTGCTCGACCCCAAGCCGGGCGAGCGGATTCTGGACGTGGGCTGCGGCGAAGGGGCACTGACCCGGAAGATCGCCGAACGTGGGGCGACGGTGCTGGGCATCGACAATTCGCCGGAAATGATCGCCGCGGCGCGCGCGAGCGGAGTCGACGCGCTGTTGCTCGCGGCCGAGGACATGCAGTTCTTCGCGGAGTTCGAAGCCGCCTTCTCCAACGCGGCGCTGCACTGGGTGCTGGAAAAGGAGCAGGCGGCACGCGCGATCTTCCGGGCACTTAAGCCTGGCGGCCGCTTCGCCGGCGAGATGGGCGGCGAGGGCAACCTCAGAAAGCTGCGCGAGGCACTCGACGAGGAGCTGGTCATCCGCGGTTATGTCCCGCCGACCGAGGCGAGCAACTGGTATGCGTCGCCCGAACAGTTCGCTGCGGTGTACGAGAGCGCGGGATTTCGTGACATCGATGTGCGGCTGATCGAGCGGCCGACGCCGATCGAGCATGGCGTCGCGGAATGGGTCACGACGTTTCGCCGGGGTTGGCTGGACCGGGCCGGTGTGCCGGAGGCGGAACGCGCCGAGATCGCCGCCGCCGTCGCCGACCGTGTCGGCTCCAACCTCGCCGATTACGTCCGTCTTCGCTTCACCATGAGGAAGCCTTCGTGAAATTGAATCGTCATTCCCGCGAAAGCGGGAACCTAGATTTTTTCCTTAACTGGGTCCCCGCTTTCGCGGGGATGACGAAGGAGGAGGTACGTTGAGGTATCTCCCGCTTTCAGATGCGGATCGCAGCGAGATGCTGCGCACGATCGGCGCCAGCTCGGTTGACGAGCTGTTCCGCGACGTACCCGAGGAGGTCCGGTTGCAAGGGCCGATCCACGGCCTGCCGATGCACGCGTCCGAGATGGCCGTCGAGCGGCACATGACCGCGCTGTCGCGCAAGAACATGGTCGCGGGCGACGTGCCCTTCTTCCTCGGCTGCGGCGCCTACCGGCACCACATCCCTGCGAGCGTCGACCACATCATCCAGCGCGGCGAGTTCCTGACCAGCTACACGCCCTACCAGCCCGAGATCGCGCAGGGCACGCTGCAGATGATGTTCGAGTTCCAGACGCAGGTCGCGCGCCTGCTGGGCTGCGAAGTCGCCAACGCCTCGATGTACGACGGTTCGACCGCGATGTGGGAAGCGATCGAGATGGCGCAGCGGATCACGCGGCGGGAGAAGACGCTGATCTCGTCCGGGGTGCACCCGCATTATGTCAGCGTCGCCAGGTCGATGGCCCAGTTCACGCACGACGAGCTTGAGACCTCGCAGCCGAAGCTGACGGCGGCGAGCGATGCGGAGCAGCTGATCGCGAAAATCGACAGCGAGACGAGCGCTGTGGTGGTCCAGTATCCCGACATTCTTGGCCGGATCACGGACCTTGCGCCGATCGCCGAGGCGGCACATGCCGCCGGCGCGCTCCTGATCGCGGTTGTGACCGAGCCGGTGGCGCTCGGCCTGATCGCATCGCCAGGCGAGATAGGCGCGGACATCGTGGTCGGTGAGGGGCAAAGCATTGGCGTCGGCCTGCAGTTCGGCGGGCCCTATGTCGGGCTGTTCGCCTGCCGCGAGAAGCATGTCCGCCAGATGCCCGGCCGGCTCGCCGGCGAGACGGTCGACGCCGAGGGCAAGCGCGGCTTTGTCCTGACCTTGTCGACGCGCGAGCAGCACATCCGCCGTGAGAAGGCGACCTCGAACATCTGCACCAGCTCAGTGCTGTGCGCGCTCGCCTTCACCGCGCACCTGACCTTGCTCGGGGAGAAAGGGCTGAGGCAGCTCGCGTCCTTGAATCACGCGCGCGCGTGCGAAGCGGCCGATCGGCTTGCGGCCATTCCGGGCGTCGAGCTGGTCAACGACGCCTTCTTCAACGAGTTCACGCTGAAGCTCCCGGTCGAAGCGCGGCCGGCAGTGCACGCATTGGTCGAGCGCGGCGTTCTCGGAGGAGTCTCGCTCGGCCGCCTCTATCCAG
>DASSOE010000025.1:0-5166 GCA_035700945.1 Sphingomicrobium sp.
CTCCATCAGCTCTGCGTTGGAAGCGCCTTCGCGCAGCGCCGCGCGCGTGTGGCCCTTGATGCAGTAAGGGCATTGCGTGACGTGGGCGACGGCGACGGCGATGATGTTCTTGGTCTTGGCCGACAGCGCGCCTTCGGCGAACACTGCCTGACTGAAATCGTGGAAAGCCGCGGCGGGGCCGGGGGCGAGCTCGCGCCTCAGGTGCGAGAGTTCGCGGGTCGGCTTGGGGTAAAGCTCTTCGGTCATGACGTGCTCCTTCGGGAAGGCGGTCGACCGAGAATGACATTCCGCAGCACGACCGCCTCGTTGTGCGCCTCGTCCTTGGCCGCGTAGACGAGGGTGATCGGACCCTTCCGCGCTTGCCGCCGCAGTTCGCGCAGCAGCGGTCGCTGCTCCCTCAGCTCATCGCGGTAGCGACGGCGGAACTCGTCCCAGCGCGCGGGAGCGTGGCCGAACCATTTTCGCAGCCCGGTGCTTGGCGCGATGTCCTTCATCCACTCGTCGAGTCTGGCTTGCGCCTTGCTCACGCCGCGCGGCCACAAGCGGTCGACAAGCACCCTGCGTCCGTCGTCGGCGGCGGCAGGCAAGTAGGCGCGCTTCAGTGCCACGTCGCGGGCGCGGACGGCGCGATCGGCGGCCATTCGGCCCGAGGCGCCATTCCGGGTCAAAATCCGACGCCGCCGGACGAGGATTGCCAGGCGATCATCTGCCATTCGCCCGCTTCCTTCCGCCACACGCCGATGCACGGGAAATGAAACACCTGCTGCTCGCCATCGAGGCGCGAGTGGCCGAGCATGATTCCGGCGAGGACCACGAGATCGTCGAGGGCGCGCGCGTGGGTCTCGCGGACATCGAAATCCTTGTCGTAGGTCAGCGCATGGGTGCCGATGCCGTGGAGATAGTGCTTCTTGTCGTACATCTCGCCCGCGCTGTTGACGTAGATCAGCTGGTCGTGGAGCAACGGCGTAAGGGCAGCGACGTCGTTGATCCGCATGGCCTCGATCCGGCGGCGTTCGAGTGACCGGACGGTGCTCAGGCCGGCGCTCGCGGCCTCGGTTGCAAACATCGCCCGGTGTGCCTTGCCCGTCATGGCGAATGCGGCTGCGGGGGCGGGACTATTGCGCCGCCCTCGTCCGCCCATTGCTCGAGTGCTTCCTGATCCGGATCGGTCGCCGGCACGTCCGGCGTTTCGACCCGCTTTGCCGGATGCGGGGCGGCGCGGGCGAGCATCTCATCTCTCCCCGAATTGCGATGAAAGATCGTTCGCCGGCTCACGCGCATGCTCCGGCGAACGGCCGGACATGTGCTGCGTCGAGCGCTGGCGAGCCGCGGCACCGCCCAGCTCGGGAAACGCGCAGGGGCTTTCGGGTGCCGCATGCTGGGCAATCGTGCCGCCAAGCAGGGTAAAGCCGTGGCTGTCGCCGCGCCTGAGCACCATCGTCTCCGACGGACGCCGATCGGGGGTCATCAGTCTGTCGAGTGTCCGTCGCGTGACATCGATCAGCCAGGCGATGGTCAACATCGGCCCGGGAGCGACGGCCTTTGGCGGCCTGTCGCCGTAGCTGCGGCTGTTATGATAGTCGGTGTGGCGGTGCCAATTCATGTCCGAACTCCTTCCGGCGGAGTGTCGGACTTCGGCCGCCTCTCCGCGACCGTTCCAAGGTGGGTCCTTACCTTGGGTTATACAAATGAATAGAATCTCACGTTGAGCGCAGATTCAGTGCATTGAATTGGCGTGTGCCGCGCCGGAGCGATCGCCGCCGGAGGCGCCCGCGCCTCAGGTGTCGGAGCGGCTCTGGCAATTCGATGGCCGGCGCTCCCTCAGGCCCGACCGGCGCCGAAGCGGCAACCGGATGGCGGCCGCAAAGCCTTTAGTTCTGGATCAGCTCGTCGACATCGACGCCGAGCTGCTTCCATTGCGATTTCGTCCGGCATTCCGTCCGCTTGAGGTGCGACCCGGTGTCGCCGCTGAACGTGATGCAATATTGGCGCTCGGCGGGCTTCGCCTGCTTGCTGTCGGGAGCCGCAGTGGCCGCAGTGGATGCGAATATCAGGCCCAGACCCAGTGTCGCAAGAAGCTTTACCATCGAACTACTCCACTCTTGAGGAGCGTTGATGATAGCCGTAGAGGTCGATCCGCCTGCCTGGGTTTCGACGGGCTGTCAGCCGCGCTCGACGGTATCCGTCTGTCGTTTCGTAGTGCGCGTTCGTCGTTTCATCATTCGCCCGACGCGGCATAAATGCGGCATTCGCATGGCATAAATGCCGAATCCCGACCCGTTGACGGTTCGGAGCGCCGCCGCTATGTCGCCGCCCGTCCGCAGGGTCGGTGAATCCGACGGTCCAGCGGACAAGAGCTGAACATTGCTCAACATGCGCGTCGCCAGGCGGGCCTTCAGGCTGCTTCGGCTCCGCGCTTTTTCTGTTGAGCAAAGTAACCGCCGGGACTTCCGGCAATGAGGGACCCCACGAAGCACTACTTTCGTGGGACCTGAGGAAAGGTGAAGGGCTTCATGCCGACGATCAACCAGCTGATCCGCAAGGGTCGCGAACCGCAGAAGGCCAAGTCGAAGGTCCCTGCGATGGAGCAGAACCCGCAAAAGCGCGGCGTCTGCACCCGCGTCTATACGACGACCCCGAAGAAGCCGAACTCGGCGTTGCGCAAGGTGGCCAAGGTGCGCCTGACCAACCAGCGCGAAGTGATCAGCTACATCCCGGGCGAGGGCCACAACCTCCAGGAGCACAGCGTCGTGCTGATCCGCGGCGGACGTGTGCGCGACCTTCCCGGCGTACGCTACCACGTGCTTCGCGGCGTGCTCGACACCCAGGGCGTCAAGGACCGCAGGCAGTCCCGCTCAAAGTACGGCGCCAAGCGCCCGAAATAATCCACGAGAGTAAGCCCCGGGCAGGTTCAAGTCCCGGACCCGCTGAAGAGAAAGGAACTATCCAATGTCTCGTCGCCGTCGCCCCGAGAAGCGCGAAATCCTGCCCGATCCCAAGTTCGGCGATCTGGTTCTCTCCAAGTTCATGAATTCGGTGATGCTCGACGGCAAGAAGTCGGTCGCCGAAGGCATCGTCTACGGCGCGCTCGATAATGTCGAAACGCGCATGAAGGTCGAGCCGCTGCGTGTTTTCCACGACGCGCTCAACAATGTGAAGCCGGGCATCGAGGTCCGCTCCCGCCGCGTCGGCGGCGCCACCTACCAGGTGCCGGTCGAGGTTCGCCCCGAGCGCGCCCAGGCGCTCGCCATCCGCTGGCTCATCTCGGCGGCGCGCGCGCGGTCGGAGAAGACCATGTCGGGCCGTCTTTCGGGCGAGCTGATGGACGCTTCGCAGAACCGTGGCAATGCCGTGAAGAAGCGCGAGGACACGCACCGCATGGCCGAAGCGAACCGCGCTTTCAGCCACTATCGTTGGTAAAGGATCCCGCCGGCCGCCGCCGCCGGGTGGCGCTGGTAAAAGCTCATACCTATATCGTGGCGAGCCGCTGCTGAGCGGCCCCCCACATCGCCAAGGAAGAATTGAAATGGCCCGCAGCCATCCGCTCGAACGCTATCGCAACATCGGCATCATGGCGCACATCGACGCCGGCAAGACGACGACGACCGAGCGCATCCTCTATTACACCGGCAAGTCCTACAAGATCGGCGAGGTCCACGAGGGCACCGCGACGATGGACTGGATGGAGCAGGAGCAGGAGCGCGGGATCACCATCACCTCCGCGGCGACCACCTGCTTCTGGCGCGCCGACGAGGGCAAGGGCGAAGAGCACCGAATCAACATCATCGACACGCCGGGCCACGTCGACTTCACCATCGAGGTCGAGCGCTCGCTTCGCGTCCTCGACGGCGCGGTTGCTTGCTTCGACGGCGTTGCCGGAGTCGAGCCGCAGTCGGAGACTGTCTGGCGGCAGGCCGAGAAGTACAAAGTCCCACGGATGTGCTTCGTCAACAAACTCGACCGCACCGGCGCGAATTTCGACATGTGCGTCGGGATGATCAAGGATCGCCTCGGCGCGCGTCCGGCGGTGCTGTACCTGCCGATCGGCCTCGAAAGCTCGTTCAAGGGGCTCGTCGACCTCGTCGAGAACCGCGCGATCGTCTGGCTCGACGAGAGCCTCGGCGCGAAGTTCGTCTACGAAGAGATTCCGGCCGAGCTGGCCGATGCTGCGGCTGCTGCTCGCCAGGAGCTGATCGAGATGGCAGTCGAGCAGGACGACGACGTCATGGAGGCCTATCTCGAAGGCAAAGAGCCGGACACGGCGACGCTCAAGAAGCTGATCCGCAAGGGCACGCTCAACTTCTCGTTCGTGCCCGTGCTGTGCGGCTCGGCGTTCAAGAACAAGGGCGTCCAGCCGCTGCTCGACGCGATCGTCGACTATTTGCCGAGCCCGCTCGATATCCCGCCCGTCGAAGGCCATAAGCTCGACAGCGAAACCATCGAAACCCGCGCTCCGTCCGACGACGCGCCGTTTTCAGCGCTTGCGTTCAAGATCATGAACGACCCGTTCGTCGGGACTTTGACCTTCGCTCGCATCTATTCGGGCAAGCTCGAGACCGCATCGCAGGTCATGAACTCGGTCAAGGACAAAAAGGAAAAGGTCGGACGCATGCTGCTGATGCATGCCAACGACCGCGAGGACATCCAGGTCGCCTATGCCGGGGACATCGTCGCGCTGGCCGGTCTCAAGGACACGACCACCGGCGATACTTTGTGCGCATCCAACGCGCCGATCATCCTCGAGCGGATGGAATTTCCCGATCCGGTCATCGAGGTCGCGGTCGAGCCCAAGACCAAGGCCGACCAGGAGAAGATGGGCGTCGCGCTCAATCGGCTGGCGCGCGAAGACCCGAGCTTCCGGGTCACCACCGACCATGAATCGGGCCAGACGATCATCAAGGGGATGGGCGAGCTCCACCTCGAGATTCTGGTCGACCGCATGAAGCGCGAGTTCAAGGTCGAGGCCAATGTCGGCGCTCCGCAGGTCGCTTATCGCGAATCGCTCGCGAAGGCGGTCGAGGTCGACTACACCCACAAGAAGCAGTCGGGCGGCTCGGGTCAGTTCGGTGAGATCAAGATCAACGTCATTCCGGGCGAGCGCGGATCGGGCTTCGTGTTCTTCGACGAGATCAAGGGCGGCAACGTCCCCAAGGAATATATTCCGTC
>DASSOE010000026.1:0-32014 GCA_035700945.1 Sphingomicrobium sp.
GCGGAAGCAGCTGGCGTGAACGACGCAGCCGACGACCTGCTCGGTCGGCAGGGCATCCGCGATCGTGACGTCGGGGTCGACCGACCACAGAGGATCGTCGGTGAACCACCAGGGCACCCCGTTCATCATCGGCACGATCTGCGTCTCGGGGCCGACGAGCGCTTCGAGAGAAAGCGCGATCTCCGGCAAGGCGGGCGCCTTGACGGCGATCACGACGACATCGTGCACGCCCAGAGCGGCCGGATCGCTGGCCGCCGCGACTGCAACGCAGCGCGTGTCGCCGCCGTCGGTGAGCCACAGCGCCTCGGTTTCGATCGCCGCCAGCGTCTCGCCGCGCGCGACCACCGATACGTCATTCCCCGCGAGCGCGAGCCTCGCCGCAATCCAGCCGCCGATGGCGCCGGCCCCCACCACGCAAATGTTCATCGGCGTACGGATGGGCTACAAGGCGTCCCTTCCGCAAGGGGGCGCAATGCTGTTCCGTCAGCTGTTCGAGCCGCAATCGTCGGCCTACACCTATCTCGTCGCGTGCGAGGTCACGCGCGATGCCGCGCTGATCGATCCGGTTGTGGAGACGGTCGAGCGCGACCTTCAGTTGCTTGCCGGGCTTGGACTGAAGCTCCGCTACACCATCGAGACGCATATCCACGCCGATCATGTGACCGGCGCCTCGCGTTTGCGGCAGCAAACCGGATGCAAGTGCGCGCTTCCCGACAAGAGCGGCGCGGAGCGCGTCGATGTGCCGGTCAGGGAAGGGGAGCCGATCCGCATCGGCTCGCTCCAGCTGCAGCCGCTCTACACGCCCGGGCACACCGACGATCACCACAGCTATTTCCTCGCGAGCGACGGTGCGGGACGCGTGTTCACCGGTGACGCGCTGCTCATCGACGGCTGTGGCCGCACCGATTTCCAGAACGGCGACGCCGCCACCCTGTACCGCTCGGTGCACGACAAGATTTTCAGCCTGCCGGGAGACACGCTCGTCTATCCGGGTCACGATTACCAGCATCGGCGAGTCAGCAGCGTCGATCAGGAGCGCGACCGCAATCCGCGCCTCGGCGGCGGCAAGAGCCTCGACGAGTTCGTCGCGATCATGGCGGGCCTGAACCTGCCGCGGCCGAAGAAGATGGATGTCGCCGTGCCGGCGAACCGGCACTGCGGGCAGGTGCGCCCATTCTAGTGTCCGTCGGCGACGTGATCGAGGAACCATTGGTAGGTCTGCCTGATCCCGTCTTCGAGGCCGATGGTCGAGCGCCATCCCAGCGCTGACAGCCGCGACACGTCCAGCAGCTTGCGGGGCGTGCCGTCGGGACGTGAGCGGTCGTAGCGGATCCGTCCTGAAAAGCCGGTGACCCTGGCGATGAGCTCGGCAAGCTCCGCGATCGAAATGTCCTGTCCGGTTCCGACGTTGATGTGGCTCAGCATCGGCCTGGTCTTTTGCCGGTAAGCCGCTTCGGTCAGATCGAGCACGAACAGCGAGGCGTCGGCCATGTCGTCGACGTGCAGAAACTCCCGGCGCGGCGTGCCCGAGCCCCAAATCACCACTTCCCCGGCATCTTCGCGCGCGGCCTTGTGGAACCGCGCCATCAATGCCGGCAGCACATGCGAGTCCTCGGAACCGAATACGTCGCGCGGGCCGTAGAGGTTGGTTGGCATCACGCTGCGGTAATCCATGCCGTGCTGGCGATTGTAGCTCTCGCACAGCTTGATCCCGGCGATCTTGGCGATCGCATAGGGCTCGTTTGTCGGCTCGAGCGGGCCGGTCAGCAGCGCATCTTCGGCGAGCGGCTGGGCCGCGTCGCGCGGGTAGATGCAAGACGATCCCAGGAAGAGGAGCTTGCGAACGCCTGCTTCGAACGCCGCGTGGATGACGTTGCACTCGATCATCAAATTCTCGAAGATGAAGTCTGCGGGATAGGCATTGTTGGCGTGGATTCCGCCGACCCTCGCGGCCGCGAGGATCACGGCGTCGGGCTTCTCCCCCTGGATGAATTGCCGCACGGCCGCCCCGTCGAGGAGGTCAAGCTCGGCGCGTGGCCGCGTTATGGTGTCGACGCCGCGCGAATGGAGCTTCTCGACGATCGCGGAGCCCACCATGCCCCGGTGCCCGGCAACGTAGATGCGCATCGGCCGCTAGCGTTCCCTGGTGATGGTCGGCGAATGTCCGTGCGCTCGAAGAAGGGCGTCGCGGCGCGCCGTTGCGAGGTCCGCCGCGACCATTTCCGCGCACAGCTCCCGCGCCGTCACCTGCGGCTCCCAGCCGAGCGCCTCGCGCGCGGCCGTGGCATCGCCCAGCAGCGATTCCACTTCTGCGGGCCGGAAGTAGCGCGGGTCCACGCGAACGATCACGTCGCCGGGGCGCAGGGCAGTTTCTACTTTCCCGCTGACCGAATCGACGATGCCGGCCTCGTCGAGCCCGCTGCCCTCGAACCGAAGCGACACGCCGAGCTCCTCCGCGGTCCAGATGATGAACTGCCTGACGGAATGCTGCTGCCCGGTGGCGATGACGAAATCGCGGGGCTCTTCCTGCTGCAGCATCAGCCACTGCATGCGGACATAGTCGCGCGCATGGCCCCAGTCGCGCAGCGCATCGAGGTTGCCGAGATAGAGGCAGTCTTCGAGACCCTGGCTGATGTTGCACAGCCCGCGCGTGATCTTCCGGGTGACGAACGTCTCGCCCCGCCGCGGGCTCTCGTGATTGAACAGGAGACCGTTGCACGCATAGATCCCGTACGATTCACGATAGTTGACCGTGATCCAGTGAGCGAAGAGCTTCGCCACCGCGTACGGCGACCTCGGGTAGAAGGGCGTGGTCTCTCGCTGCGGCGTCTCCTGGACCAGGCCGAACAGCTCCGAGGTCGACGCCTGGTAGAAACGCGATTCCAGGCCGAGGAAACGGACCGCCTCCAGAAGCCTGAGCGTTCCGAGCCCGTCCACATTGGCGGTATATTCCGGAGCCTCGAAACTCACGCCAACGTGGCTCTGCGCCCCGAGATTGTAGATCTCGTCCGGCCGGACCTCGTGCATGATCCGCATCAGGTTCGAGCTGTCGGTCAGGTCGCCATAGTGCAGCCGCAGCTTCGGATTGGGCTCGTGCGGGTCCTGGTAGATGTGATCGATTCTGTCGGTGTTGAAGAGCGACGCCGGCCGCTTGATCCCGTGGACCTCATAGCCTTCCTTGAGCAGCAGTTCGGCGAGGTAGGACCCGTCCTGGCCGGTCACGCCGGTGATGAGCGCCGTCTTCATTATCGCGCTGCGGCTAGCAAAGCCGAAGCGAAAGGGCCAATTCCATTACGCTTGCAGAATTCCCGCGCAGCCTTGTGCGCATTGGCGGCGAAACCCGGATAATTCCGCCTGGCCGCCTTGATGGCCTGGTAGATTACGGCCGGCTTGTTGGCGGCGAACAGGGGACCGACTCCCTGGCGCTCGATGATCCGGCCAGGCAGCGTCCCGACCGGCGCGGTCACGGGCACCCCAAGGGCCAGACATTCCATCAAAATCCCCGAACCGCGCGCGCGATATTGCTGGACATCGTACGGCAGGACGACGAGGTCGCATTCGGCGATCGGCACCGCGATGTCTTCCACATATTCGAGCAGGTCGACCCCGGGGAATTCGGGCAAGGGGGCGTCTCGATCGCTGTTCTGGAACGTAATTCGATACCCTTCGCCGACCAGCCGCGAGAGCAGCGGCTTCACCATTTCCAGGCCCTTTTCTTCGCGCTGATGGCCGAAAAAGCCGATCCGCTTCAGGGCGGTCTTCGGTTCGGGGATGGGAGGACCGTCGACCGGGTGCGGGATGACGGCGAACCTGCCGCTTGGGACGATCGGCATGAACCGGTGCCGCAGTTCGGCCTCGACCGAGGCAAGAGTGAAGCGCAACCCTGCTTCTTCGGCCAGAAGCAAGGCATCGCGCCACAGCATCGCTCCGATGGAGCGCGATTCGACGCCTGGCTCCCAGTAGACGCAGCCGACCATCGGGACCTTGATGCCGCGGCTCGCGCAGGCATCCACCTCCGCCGCCCGGAGCGTCGGCCATATCCAGACGTCGGCCGGGCGGACGGAGTTCAGGTCCTCGGCGATGTTCGCGCTTTCACGGGCGTGCTGGACGATCTCCCCCGCATACCAGTCGTACTCATCCGCGGCCTTGTACGGGTGCGTCCGGAACAGCCTTGTTACGCCGCCGAATTTCCGAAAAACCGCGGCAACCTCCTTGCTCATCCCGGCCATGCCGTAGACGTGCACGTCGTGCCCGGCCCCGGCATAATGCCTGAGCAGCTTGAGATCGTAATCGTAATGGTGGCCCACGCGGTAGCAGAGCCCCGCATCGAGGATGTTGATCTTCATCGCGTGGCAGGGAGCGATGGGGCCGGACAGAGTAGAACAATCATATTGGCTGGAGTTTCACCTTGGGGTCGAGCACTGGCGATGCCGATAGCAACGCGGCCGGAGCGAGGAAAATACTTCCTTGCCCGCTGCGCTTGCAGATCGGCCGGTCAGGAAACGAGCGATCCGCCGGCAATTCGTGCCGTCGAACACCAACGATTGAAAAATCGTGCGGTCAAAAGGGCCGGGAGAATGACATCTGCATTCTCGCCCGCTAGTTGATCGCGGTGAGCGTTAATCAGCCCCTGCAACATGGCCTGGAACCGGAGCGCTTGGGCGCTTTGAAGTTCCGGCGCCAACCAGCGCTCGGCAGGGCGTGGGGCGGGCCGATGAACGGTCAGCGCTGGCGGTGCATCATGTTCGCCGAGCTCGTCCACAAGACGGCGCCGACGGCGATTGTCGAGACTGGAACCTACCTCGGCACGACCACGGAGTGGCTGGCGGCCTTCCAGCTGCCGGTCTTTACCTGCGAGGCGCATCGGGAGAACTACGGCTTTTCCAAAGCCAGGCTTCAGGCTACGCCGAACGTCAGGCTGGTTCGCTCAGACAGTCGCGCTTTCCTCTCTCAACTCCTCCGCGGTCCACTTGGGGACCGGCCGAACCTCTTTTACCTGGATGCACACTGGAATGACGACCTGCCCCTCGCCGAGGAGCTGGAGATCATTTTCAGCCGGTCGCTCAAATCCGTCGTCGTCATCGATGATTTCGAGGTGCCGGGCGATCCTGGCTATGCTTTCGACGATTACGGCGCCGGCAAGGCGCTGACCGCCGCATATATTTCAGACACAGCCGAGCGCTTCGACCTACACGCATATTATCCGGCGACACCTTCGACCTGTGAAACCGGTGCAAAACGCGGCTGCGTTGTCCTCGCTCACCGCACACTAACCGACGTCTCGCTGCTCCGCTCCTAGATCTCAGCCTTCCTTGCCACGCAGCGTCCTGTTCGGCTGGGGCAGGAGTTCGTCGAACCCACGGAACATCCAGGCCAAGAGCCTTCAGGTGCACGACAGACGTTGCAGACTGGGAAAAGGTGGTGCCGCTTGCGTGACTCGAACACGCGACCCCATCATTACGAATGATGTGCTCTACCAGCTGAGCTAAAGCGGCTTGGCTCTTTTCGGAGGTGGCGCGCCCCTAACAGCACCGTGCGGCGCGGGCAAGCGCCGGAGCCGCAACATTATGCTTAACGCTTTGGTAACGCGGCTCGGCCATTCTCCCTTCCATCGTGGAGGGAAATGGGGCCCGAGCAGGCAATGGATACGTATCGCGAACATCCTGGGGATTTCGACCTGCCGGCCTCGACCGAGACGGCAGCATCCCATGACGTGGCCGCGGCGATCGGCACCGACGAGCGGCGCATGCACGTGCGGGCGTACAACTACTGGGTCTCGCTCCTCGACGGCCGCGACTTCCCTTCGATCGAGGACCTCGAGCCCGCCGACGTCACCGATTTCGCGGCGAACAGCGTGCTCCTCGATTTCACCTGCGGCGGCGACAACCCCGCGATCCCCTACATCGGCGCCGCGATCCGCGAAGAATGCGGGCTCAGCGACGATACGCGCACGATCGGCGACGTCCCGAGCCGCTCGCTGCTGTCGCGCCTGACCGACCATTATCTCCAGATCATCGCCAACCGAGCACCGATCGGCTTTGAGGCCGAGTTCGCGAACCAGCGCAGCGAGACGATCTGCTATCGCGGGATCCTGATGCCCTTCTCCTCGGACGGGGACGCGATCGACTTCATCTACGGCGTCATCAACTGGAAGACGGTCGGCGCCGGGTCAGTCGATTCCGGCACGATCGATATGCCGCGGGTCGAGTTCGCTTCGGCAGATGACGCGGACGAGGTCAAGGCGGATGCCGGGCAACCGCTGGAGCTGACTGAGGTCGCAGCGGAAGACGCGCTCGAGCTGACCGAAATTGCGCCTGAAGAGCCGCTCGAACTCTCTGAGTTCGCAGCCGACGAGACGATCCTCGAGCCTGTCGCGGCACCGCTCAGCGCGGCGGAACAGACGGTCGAGATCGGCGGCATTGCCGATGCTCCCGAAGCGCCTCCCGTGCATTTCTCGTGGGAGGACGGGCCGCTCGCGGACGTGGATTCGGGCGAGCTGCCGCAGGTCGACATCGACGAGAATGCCGGCCTTGCCGACCGGCTGTGGGCCGCGCGCGAGACCGCGGATGCGGTCAAGGCCGGCGAGGGGCGCACGCGCACCGCGCTCTACCGCGCTTTGTCGCTCGCTTACGACTTCGCGCTCGCCGCGCACGACACTCCGCAGGAATATGCCGAGCTGCTCGAGGAATCTGGCGTGAAGGCGCAGGCGCGCGCGCCGATGACCCCGATCGTCAAGCTCGTCTTCGGGATCGACTACGACAAGGCACGCCTGACCGAATTCGCCGCCGCGCTCTCTTATGCGCGCCGGCAGGAGCTCGAGTCCGGGGCCTTTCAGGGCTTCATCGAAAAGCAGCCGGGCGGACTCAAGGCTTTGGTCGCGGCCGAGCGCCAGGCGCGCCGTCCCGGCGCGAAGCCGGACTCGAAAGGTGAAATCGCCCGAGCGCGGTTGCGCACAGCGGCCCCGATCTCGCTCGCCGACGTCCCCAGCGACGAAGAATTCGCGGTGGTCGTCACGCGCCGCGGGCCCGATGGCCGTCACGAGGCGGTCGCGATCCTCGACGACGAAGCGCTGGTCGAACGCGCGATCCGCGGAGCGGCATAGAACACGGTCACGCGGAGTAAATCCGCGTGACGTCGGACCTGTCGCGCTGAGGCGCGCAGGCCGTCCGCGCCTCGCCGGCTCTACGCGCTGCTGACGATTGCTTCGCAATCGCTGCGCTGCGCTCGGCGGCTCGACCGGGCTTGTTCCCTTGCGGAGCGCAGGGCTATAGGCCGGCGCGACCCCACAGCCCCCGGAGCATGACTTTCCATGACCGCCCACACGCGACTCGACCCGCCGCTGGTCGAGTCGATTCGCAAGGCGCTGACCGGCAACGCACTGCCAGGAGAAACACACGGCCTTTCACGCGAAGGTGAGCGCGCCGCGGCCGAGTTCCTTGCCGACGTCGCGGCGAAGCGCCGGAGCGGCGAGCTCGCGGTGAGGATCGAATCGACGGGCGGAGAAGCCGGACGCCGCCGGATGCGGATCGGCATCGTCAACGACGACATGCCGTTCCTGGTCGATTCGGTGGCCAATGCGATCGCTGCCCGCCAGCTGACGATCCATCGCCTGCTCCACCCGGTGGTTTGCGTCGAGCGCGACGAGAATGGCGCGCTGCAGCGGGTCGAGCCGCTGTGCGGCGACAAGGACCGTCGCGAATCGATGATGTACGTCGAGCTCGACCGCGCCGATGCGCGCGGCCGGCAGGAGCTTGCAAGCGACCTGCGCCGGGTGCTCGGTGACGTGCGCCTCGCCGTGCGCGACTGGAAGGCGTTGCAAAGCCGGTTGCGCGAGGATGCTTCCGCGGCCGACTCCGAAGGCGCGGCCCTGCTCGACTGGTTCGCCGAGCGCGCGATGACGTTGCTCGGCTATCATGTCGAAAGGCCCTACGAGGCCCCCTCCGACGCGCTCGGCATCTTCAGCATTCCCGGCGCTCCCACCGACGAAGGCGGTTGCCTCGGCGCGATGCATTATTTCGAGACGGGCGGCGAAGTGCCGCTGATGGCCAAGGCCGAGCGCAAGTCGACGGTCCACCGGCGCGTTCCGCTCGACCTCGTCGTGGTGCCGCTCAAGGAAGGCGACAAGGTCGTCGGGATCGGCGTCCATGCCGGGCTCTGGACGAGCGAGGCGCTGCGCGTCCCGCCCGAGGAGGTGCCGGTCCTTCGCGCGCGGCTCAAGCAGCTGGATCGCGATTTCGGCTTCGACCCGAAGGGACATTCGGGCAAGGCGCTGCGCCACGCGGTCGCCTCGCTTCCGCGCGACCTCACCATCGCCATCGACTATGAGTCGCTGCGCGAGCTGGTGATGATGGCGATGTCGCTCGCCGACCGGCCGCGGCCAGCGCTCCTCCAGGTGCGCAGCATCCTCAAGGGTCAGCTGTTCACCTTCGTCTGGCTGCCCCGAGAGGAGCTGAGCACAACCCGACGGCTGGCGATCGCGCGCCTCCTCGAGGACGAGGTCGGTCGGGAAATCACCAGCTGGTCGGTCGAGCTCGGCGACGCCGATCTCGCGCTCATTCGCTACACCCAGTATATCGACGAAGAGGCACCGCAGCCCGACGCGGCAGCGCTCGACGCAGCGGTCGTCGAAATGGTCCGCGGCTGGTCTCCCGCGGTCGAAGCGGAGCTCATTGCCAGGGCCGGCGCATCGCGCGCGACGCGGCTGGCGCTCACCTACATCGGCACCTTCCCCGATTCGTACCGGTCGCGCAGCGCGCCCGAAGAAGGCGCCGCCGACATCCTGCGTCTGTGCGCGCTTTCGAGCGAAGCCGACCGCGACGTCCGCATTTCGCGCCTTGCAACCGACGCGCCGAATCAGCTTCGGCTGAAGATGTACCGAAGGAGCGGCCTGATCCCGCTTTCGGAGGCTGTTCCCGTCCTCGAAAATTTCGGCTTCCGCGTGATCGAGGAGCTTCCGACCGAGCTTGCCGGCGGCATCGGCTACATCCACGATTTCCACGTCGAGGTCGGGCCCGAGGGCGACCTCCAGTCGATCCTCGATCGAACCGGCGCGATCGAGCGCGCCATCGCCAACGTGCTGTGCGGCGCCGCCGAGGACGACGAGTTCAACCAGCTCGTCCTCTACGCCGGCCTCGACACCCAGGCCGTCGTCTGGCTGCGCGCCTGGTTCCGTTACCTGCGCCAGACGGGAAGCAGCTTCGGGCTCGTCACGGTCGTCGACGCGCTGCGCCGCGCCCCCAACGCCACGCGCGCGCTCGTCGGCCTGTTCGTCGCCGCCCACGACCCAGCAGCCAAGGGCCGGCAGGAGCGCATCGCCGAGTGCCGCGATCAGCTCGAACGGTCGCTCGCCAAGGTGCGCTCGATCGATGACGACCGCATCCTGCGCCGCCTGCGCGCGCTGGTCCTTGCGATCCTGCGCACGAACGCCTTCTCGCCCGCGGCGCAGGAAGCGCTGGCGTTCAAGATCGACAGCTCGCGGGTCCCGGGGCTTCCCGCTCCGGTGCCGTGGCGCGAGATCTGGGTCTACAGCCCGCGCGTCGAAGGCATTCACCTGCGCGGCGGTGCGGTTGCGCGCGGCGGTCTGCGCTGGTCGGACCGGCGCGACGACTTCCGCACCGAGATCCTCGGGCTGATGAAGGCGCAGCTGGTCAAGAACGCGGTGATCGTCCCGACCGGCGCCAAGGGCGGCTTCTACCCCAAGCAGCTCCCGCCCATGTCGAACCGCGATGGGTGGCTCGCCGAAGGCACCGAGAGCTACCGGATCTTCATCCGTTCCTTGCTCTCGATCACCGACAATCTCGTCAACGACAAGGTCGTCCATCCCGACAAGGTCGTCATCCACGACGGCGACGATCCTTACTTCGTCGTTGCCGCCGACAAGGGCACGGCGAGCTTCTCGGACGTCGCCAACGCGATCGCGCTCGACCGCAATTTCTGGCTGGGCGACGCGTTCGCCAGCGGCGGCTCGAACGGCTACGATCACAAGGAGATGGGGATCACGGCGCGCGGCGCGTGGATCTCCGTCCAGCGGCATTTCATCGAAATGGGCGTCGACGTCCAGACAGACCCGGTGACCGCCGCCGGCTGCGGCGACATGTCCGGCGACGTGTTCGGCAACGGCATGCTGCTGTCGAAGTCGCTCAAGCTCGTCGCCGCGTTCGACCACCGCCACATCTTCATCGATCCCGATCCCGATCCGGCGAAGAGCTGGGCCGAGCGCAAGCGGCTGTTCGAGCTGCCGCGCTCGAGCTGGGACGACTATGACCGCAAGCTGATCTCGAAGGGCGGGGGAGTGTATGCGCGCACCGAAAAGTCGATCCCGCTCAGCGCCGAAGCGCGCAAGGCGCTCGGCATCGACGCCAAGGAGCTCGACCCCACGGCGCTGATCAACGCCGTGCTCAAGGCGCCCGTCGACCTTTTCTGGTTCGGCGGGATCGGGACCTACATCAAGGCATCGACACAGAGCCACGCCGAGGTCGGCGACCCGTCGAACGAGCCAGTCCGCGCGGACGCCAACGAAATTCGCGCCAAAGTCATCGGCGAGGGCGCCAACCTCGGGGTGACGCAGGCCGCGCGCATCGAGTTCGCGACAAGCGGCGGACGCATCAACACCGACTTCATCGACAACAGCGCCGGCGTCGACTGCTCGGACAATGAGGTCAACATCAAGATCCCGCTCAACCGCGAGATGCGCGACGGCAAGCTTTCGTTCGAAAAGCGCAACAGCCTGCTCGCGCGGATGACCGACGAGGTCGCCGACATCGTGCTCGAGGACAACCGGCTGCAGACGCTCGCATTGTCGATCGCCGAAGCCGGAGGCTCGACCGCGCTTCCCGCGCACGTCCGGACGATCGAACTCCTCGAAGCGTCCGGCCGGCTCGACCGCAAGGTCGAAGGCCTGGCGTCGAGCGAGGAGCTGCTTCGCCGAGTCCAGGACAACCGCGGCCTGACCCGCCCGGAGCTCGCGGTCGTCCTGTCGATCTCGAAGCTCGTCCTCCAGAGCGCTGCCGAGGAATTGCGCCTCGCCGAGGAGCCGCTGCTCGAGCCGGAGCTTTTCGAAGCGTTTCCGGTACCGATGCGCAAGGCTCACGCCGCTGCGATTCGCGCCCATCGCCTGCGTAACGAGATCATCGCGACCAAGGTCGCCAACCGCCTCGTCAACCGGCTCGGGCCAGGCGTCGCCTTCGACATGACCGAGGAGGAGGGCGCGTCGCTCCAGCAGGTCGTCACCGCCTTCATCGTCGCCGAGCGCCTGCTCGACCTCGACAAGCTGTGGATGCAGATCGAGCAGGCGAAAGTTCCGGAGCCGGTGCGGATCGAGCTCTTCTCGATCGCTGCGTCGAGCGTCCGCGCGCACCTTTCCGACATCCTGCGCTCATCCGGCGGCGAAATGCGGATTTCCGCGCTGTGCAAGACGCTCGAGCCGGGCGTCCGCAAGATTTCCGCCGCGGCCGCCAAGCTCATCCGCGCCGAGGTGCGCAACGAAGCGGCGGCGCGGCGCGACCGCCTGCTCGCGCTCGGCGCGAGCGAGGACATCGTGCGCGGGCTGGTCCGTCTCTACGAGCTCGATGGCGTGTTCGGGATCGCCGCGCTCGCCGGGCGGCAGGAGATCGACGAGCTGGTCGTCACCCGCGCCTACACCCGTCTCGGCGAGGCGCTCGGCCTCGATTGGGCGCAGCAGCAGGTCGACCGCTTCGTGCCGAGCGACCAGTGGGAGCGGCTGCTCACCGCCGGCCTCGCACGCGATTTCGAGCAATTGAGGATCGAATTCCTGTCCCGCTGCCGCGGCAGTGATCTCGACGAGTGCGTCGATGGATGGATCGAGCATCACGGCCCGCGCATCGAGCAGTTCCGAGAGCTGATCAGGCGCGCGCGCAGCGAAGGCAGCGTCAGCGCGTCGATGCTCGCGCAGATCGCGAGCCAGGCCCGCATTCTTCTCGGCCGCTGATGCGTATCGCAGTCCTGGTCCCGGCGCCGGATTATCCGGAGCCTTGGGCCTGGGCCTACGACATCGAGGCGGATGCGCTGCGGAACGCGGGCGCCGAAGTCGAGCCGGTTGCGTGGACCGAAGCGGGCGATCTCTCGGCTTTCGACCTCGTCCTTCCGCTGGTCGCGTGGGGATACCACCTCGACTATCCGCGCTGGCTCGCTTTCGTCGACCGCGCCGAGAGCGAGCGTCTGCCGCTGCTCAATCCGCCGGTGCTGCTCAGGTGGAACGGCGACAAGGCCTATCTCGCCGAGCTTGGCGACAAGGGCGTCGCGACCGTACCGACGCTCGCGGTCGAATCCTGCTGCGACGCCGACCTCGAGGAGGCGCGGCGGCGCTTCGCCAGCGAATGGCTGGTGATCAAGCCGCCGGTTTCGGCAAGCGCGACCGGGACCCACCGCCTCGGCCCCAGCGATGGCCTGCCCGCTGAAAGCCGCGGCAAGCCGATGATCGTGCAGCCGCTGATCGAGGAAATCGCGCGCACCGGCGAATTCTCGCTGATGCTGTTCGACGGCGAGTTCAGCCATTCGGTCGTCAAGCGGCCGAAGAGCGGCGATTTCCGGGTCCAGCCGCACCTCGGCGGCGTCACTTTGCATTCGGAGCCGCCGCCGGGCGGGATCGCGCTCGCCAGGCAGGCGCTCGCCGCCGCTCCAGCGAAGGCGAGCTACGCGCGCGTCGACATCGTCCCTGACGACGAGGGCACGCTTCGCATCATGGAGCTCGAACTGATCGAGCCGGCTCTGTTCCTCGACCATGCGCCCGACGGCGGCGCGGCGTTCACGGCAGCGATCCTGAACGCCGCTCGAAAAGCCACTGCCTGATCGCCGAGGTGAGGTTCGGCGGCTCGGGGACATCGAGCCGGGCGGTGTCGATTTCCGCCACCAGCGCGTTCAACGGAATCCCGCGCTCCCGAGCTGTCGCTTCCAATGCGCTCCAGAAGACCGGCTCGAGGCTGACCGACGTGGCATGGCCCGCGATCAGCACCGACCTCTTTTTCGGCGGCGCGTAAGCCGCCATCAATACATGTGCTGGCCGCCGTTGATCGACAGCGTCGATCCGGTGACGAAGCCGGCATTTTCGTCGCACAGGAAGGCGACTCCGCGCGCGATCTCCTCGGCGCGCCCGAGGCGTCCGACCGGAACGCGTGCGACGATTTTTGCGAGGACTTCCTCGGGCACCGCGGCGACCATGTCGGTGTCGATGTAGCCGGGCGCGACCGCGTTCACCGTGACTCCGGCTCGCGCCCCTTCCTGCGCCAGCGCCTTGGTGAAGCCGTGGATGCCCGACTTGGCGGCGGCATAATTGACCTGGCCGTATTGTCCGGCCTGACCGTTGATCGAGCCGATATTGACGATCCGCCCGTAGCCGCGGCCAGTCATCCCCTCGAACACCGCCTTGGCCATGTTGAAGCAGCCGCCGAGATTGGTGTCGATCACCTCCTGCCACTTCTGCCGGTCCATGCGCTTCATGGTTGTGTCGCGAGTGATCCCGGCGTTGTTGACCAGGACGTCGACCGGACCGAGGTCCGCCTCGACCCGGCGCACGCCGTCCTGGCACGCGTCGAAATCGGCGACGTCCCATTTGTACGCCTTGATCCCGGTGCGGTCGCTGAACTCGCGCGCGCGCTCGTCATTACCGGCGTAATTGGCGGCGACCTGCATCCCCATGTCCCTCAGCGCGATGCTGATCGCCTCGCCTATGCCGCGCGTTCCGCCGGTGACGATCGCAACTCGTGCCATGAGATTTCTCCTGTTGTGCGGCAGGGCGATTAGGCGGCGGGCAACCAGCCCGCAAGTTCGCGCAGGACGAGCTGTTCGAGCATGGCGATGCTTTCAGGCGAATCGTTGAGGCAGTCGAGCAGCGCGAACTTCTCGCCGCCGCCGCCCAAGAACGTTTGGCGCCCGCGAATGCCGAGCTCTTCGAGCGTTTCGAGGCAATCGGCCGAAAAGCCTGGCGCGGCGACCGCGACGCGCTTCACGTCGCTGCGCGCATAATTGGCGAGCGTTTCGTCGGTGGCCGGCTGGAGCCATTTCGCGCGGCCGAAGCGCGACTGGAACGCGACGTCGATACGGTCGGGGGATAGTCGCTGACCAGGGACTGTCCCCAACGCATCCCCCAGCAACCGCGCCGTCTTCCGGCAGTGGCAGTAGTAAGGATCGCCGAGGTCGCGCGTGCGCTCCGGCATGCCGTGGAAGCTCAGCAGCAGCCGGTCCGGATGGAAATCGAGCGCCGCAAGCTGGCGCGAAACATTGTCCCGCAGCGCCTCGATGTAGAGCGGATCGTCGTGATATGGCGGGAGCGTCCGCACCGCCGGCTGCCACCGCATCCGCGCGAGTACGCCGAACAACGCGTCATTCGCGGTCGCGGTCGTCGCCGCACAATATTGCGGGTAGAGTG
This sequence comes from Sphingomicrobium sp., assembly GCA_035700945.1. Taxonomy (GTDB): domain Bacteria; phylum Pseudomonadota; class Alphaproteobacteria; order Sphingomonadales; family Sphingomonadaceae; genus Sphingomicrobium. The sequence goes on from DASSOE010000026.1 coordinate 14,384, forward strand.
GCGCCGCGAGGATGCGGGTGCAGCCTTCTTCAGCCATCCGCTCGATCGCGCCGGCGATTCCGGGGTGGCCGTATCGCATCGCGTAATGGATTTTCAGCTGCGGCAGTCGCCGGCGCAGCGCTTCGGCCTGTCGATGCGCGATCACGCGCAGCGGCGAGCCTTCGTTGGTCCATATCTGGTTGTAGGCTTCGGCGGATTTCCTCGGCCGGGTGCGCAGGATTATGCCATGCAGGATCGGTTTCCATGCGAGCTTTGGGATTTCGATCACGCGTCGATCGCTCAGGAACTCGGCGAGGTAGCGCCGCACCGCGCGCGCTTCTGGCGCGTCGGGTGTGCCGAGGTTGACCAGCAGAACGCCGATGTTCGGCTCGGAAATGTCGGCGTGCTCCGGTGGACGGCTCATCCTGCGGACATAGGATCGAACGGCAGCGAGCGCATCCTCTTGTCGGCAGCGGCGAAGATCGCGTTGGCGACGGCGGGCGCGAGCACCGTCGTCCCGAGTCCGCTGACTCCGCCGGGCGCGGCGCTGCTCGGGATGACCTCGACGACGATCTGAGGGATGTCGGCGAGGCGCGGCAGGCCGATGGCGCCGAGCGGGCGTGCGCGCGGCATTCCGCCGACCCATTCCGGCGCGGCCAGCGTTGACTGGGCAAGCGCCCAGACCAGCCCTGCCTCGATCTGCTGCGCGACGAGGCCGCTGTTGACCGGCCGCCCGCAATCGACCGCAGCGACCAGCCGCTCGACTTTCACCCGCTGGTCGCCGCCGATGCTCGCTTGCGCGACGAGGCCGATGTGCGACCCGAACGCGGACCAGCCGGCGATCCCCATTGTGCTGCCCCGTCCGCCGCCGTCCCATTGCGCGAGCCGCGCCGCCCCCTGGAGGCAGCGCGCGAGGCGTCCGTTCTGGCCGAGCATCGGCATCCGGAAGGCGAGCGGCTCCACGCCGGCGGCGTGCGCCAGCTCGTCGATGAAGCTCTCCGTGAAAAAGGCGAATTCGCGTTCGGGCGAACCGCGCATGTAGCCGGCTCGGTACGGGAGCAACGGCCGCACGGCTTCGACCGTGACGTTCGGGATGCCATAGGGCGGAAGCCCCGTCACCGCATTGCGGATCGCGCGTCCGCTGTCGTCAATCTCGAGCAGTCGGGCCATCGCAGCGCCCATGCCGCTCACGGTCGCGACCTGCATCTTCCACGCGGTGGTGATCCCGCCCGCCCCGGGAAGCGCCGTCATCCGGGCAAGGGCCCCGGCCGATAGCAGGTCGTGATTCTGGCTTGCGCTCTGCGACAGGATTACCTGCACCGGCGCCTTCGCCCGCCGCGCCAGCTCGACCGCGAACGGAATTGCGTCCGCCTCGAGCGCGCGCCCGGCCGGCCCGCCGACCGGCATCGGGTAGAGGGTGACATGGCCTTCGCCGAGCCCCGCAGCCTCGGCAGCCGCCGTTCGCGCGAGCGCCGGCGCCTGGGTCGGCGCCCATACTTCCAGGCGGCTGCCGTCGAAACGCGCGGTGGCGGTAAGCGGCTCGACCCCGAGGTGCTGGCTGGGAGCGATAAAATAGGTCGCCGTGAGGGGGCGCGACCCTTCGACCGCGGACACGTAATCCCCTCGCCTGAAGCTGCGCCCCGCGCCGCCGCCGCCGAGCGCCCGCTCGAACGTGCCGCGGATCTCCGCCCGCGTCCGGGTGCCGGAAAAGACCGGACCGGCCGCGTGCAGCGCGCGCTCCGCCGCCCACCAGTTTTCCGCGACTACCGCGATCCACTCCTCGCGCGCGACGAGCTGGCGGGCGCCGCCGAGCTTCTCGACCTCCTCGCGCGAATAGCCGATTAGCTTTCCGCCGGGGGGCGCGGCCCGTACCGAGGCGAACAGCATCCCGGGCAGCCGCACGTCGGCGGCAAACCGCCAGCTGCCGTCCGCTTTCGAAGGACCGTCGAGCCGCGGCAGCGGCTTGCCGATCAGCCGTCCCCTGGCGCCTTTGCGCGGCCCGGGATTGCCTGGCGGATTTCGCTCCGCCGCTTCTTCGGCGAGCTCGCCGAAAGTGAACGTGCGACCGCGGTTCATCACGAACCCGTCGCCGGTCTCGCACTCTTCGGGATCGACGTTCCACCGGTCCGCCGCCGCGCCGACCAGCATTGCCCGCGCGACCGCGGCCGCCTCCCGCAGCGGTCCCTCGAACGCGCGCACCGAGGTCGATCCCGCGGTGATGCGCATGCGGCCGTCATTCTCGATCCGCTGTCGCCGCATCATCCCGACGCCGTCGAGCCAGCCTTCGTTGCCCGCCAGCGCGTTGCCGTAGGCGCCCGTCAGCGGCGCGGGCTCCACCGCGACCGTCTCCCACGCGGCACCGAGCTCGTCGGCGACAATCTGCGCGAGGCCGGTCCAGATGCCCTGACCGGTCTCCACCTGCGGAACGGCGACGGTGACCCGTCCGTCGCGGCCGACCTTGAGGTAGTTGCCGAAGGCTTCCTCGCCTTTGCGCGTGGCGAGGTCGCTGTGCATGTGCCGCGGCCAAAGCGCGAAGGCGACAACCAGGCCGACGCCGGCGCCGCCCCCGATCAGCAATGTCCGCCGGTCGAGGTTCAATGGGCGAATTGGGCCTTGAGCGCGCGGCGATCGATCTTGCCCGTGCCGAGCTTGGGCAACGGCGCATCGGCAAAGATGATCCGCTCGGGAATCTTGAATTTGGCGAGGCGGCCGTCGAGGAACGCGCGGAGATCCTCTTCGCCGAGCTGCCTGCCGTCATTGGCCAGGACGACCGCGACGGGCACTTCTCCGAGCCGCTCGTCGGGCGCGCCGAACACCGATACTTCGGCGACCGCGGGGCAGGCGTAGAACTCCGCCTCGACTTCGGCGGCGGAGATGTTTTCTCCGCCGCGGATGATGATCTCCTTCTTGCGGTCGACGATGAACAGATAGCCATCCTCGTCGAGATAACCGACGTCGCCGGTGCGCACGAAACGGTCGGGCGTGAAAAGCGCCGCGGTCGCTTCCGGATTGCGCCAATAGCCCTTGATGTCGGCGGCGGAGCGGATTGCAATCTCGCCGATCTCTCCGGCCGGCAGGCGGCGGTCGCCGTCGCCGAGGATGGTCATTTCGACGAACGGCGCGGCACGGCCGGTCGATCCCGGCTTCTGCGCATAATTGCTCCAGAAGTTGAGGGCGCCGACGGCGTTAGTCTCGGTGAGCCCGTAGCCGAGCGCCGGCTGCGCATGCGGGAATTCCTCCCTCAGCCGCTCGACATGGGTGACCGGCCGCGGCGCGCCGCCGGCCGTGATGTCCTTCAGCGACGACAGGTCGTACTTGTCGCGGTCGGGATGGGTCATGAGCTCGAGGCTCATCGTCGGCACCCCGACGAAATAGGTGATCTTCTCCTTTTCGATCAGCCGCAGGGCCTCGGCCGCATCCCACTTGGGCATGATCACCATGCAGCGGCCGACCACGAAGCTGTTGAGCATCACCGGCACTTCGCCGGTGACGTGGAACAGCGGCACGCTGAGCAAGGTGCGCGGCGGGGTTTCCGGGGCGCGGCCTTCCTGCGTCAGCAGGCCGAGAAGCACAATCAGCCCGGTCGCGTAGATGTAGGTGCCGGTCGCGACCGCGCGGTGGGTCGACAGCGCGCCCTTGCACAATCCCGTCGAGCCCGAGGTGAAAAGGATCGTCGCGTCGTCCTCGGGCGCAACCTGCGGAAGCTCGATCGCGCCGTCCGCCGTGAGGAGTTCCGCCAGCGCCTGCTCGACCGGCTGGTTGATGGCGATGCCGAGGACGTCGAAGTCATCGCAGCGTTCCGCGATCCGCTTGGCGCGCGGCGCGTCGGCGATGATCAGCTTCGGCTCGGTCAGCCGGATGGCATGCTCCATCTCGGCCGGCTCCCACCACCCGTTGAGCAACGTCGCGACCGCGCCGGCCTTCAGCACGCCCATGTAGGCGAGGATCGCCGAGGGGCAGTTGCGCATCGCGATTCCGACTCTGTCGGCCTTGCCGATGCCGCGTGCCTTAAAACCGCGGGCGACCCGCTCCGACAAAGCATCGAGGTCGGCGAAGGTGAACCGCTCCTCGCCCGCAACCAGCGCCTCGTTGTCGGCGTTCAGCGCGCAAAAGGTGCGGAAGAATTGTGGAAGCGTCGCCGGCAAGTTTTCGACGATGGCGCGGCCGAGCTCGTCTTTGCCGATGACGAGCCGCCCTCCAGGTCCAGTGACTCGGGCCAGTTCCTCGTCGAAGCGGCGGTCCAACTCGCTGGGCATACTCGTGTGACTTCCTTTGCCTTTCGTCCGACCAACCTTATGAGGCGCTGAACATCGATGGGGAAGTCCTTGCAAGCCGCGGCCGACAACTCGCAATTCACCGCCTTCCCCGACCTCGGGCTGTCGCCGATCGCGCTTCACCTCGGCCCGTTCGACCTTCGCTGGTACAGCCTCGCCTATCTCGCCGGCATTTTCATCGGCTATTGGTATTTGCTGAAGCTGTTGAAGCAGCCCGGCGCGCCGCTCGCCCGCCGCCACGCCGACGACCTCGTCTTCTACGCCGCGCTCGGCATCATCATCGGCGGGCGCATCGGCTATGTGCTGTTCTACAATCTCGGCGAATATCTCAGCCACCCGATCGAGATCCTCAAGCTGTGGGACGGCGGCATGTCCTTCCACGGCGGCGTCATCGGCACCTCGCTCGGCATCCTCTACTTCGCGCACAAGGAGAAGCTCTCCTGGCTGCGCATCCACGATTATGTCGCCTGCTGCGTCCCCTTCGGCCTGTTCTTCGGCCGGCTCGCCAATTTCGTGAACCAGGAGCTGTGGGGCGCGGAGACGCACGTCCCCTGGGCAATCCGCTTCGTCGAAATGACCGCCTACGGCCCGGTTCTCGGTCCGCCGCGCCATCCCAGCCAGCTCTACGAAGCCGTCCTCGAAGGCATCGTCCTGTTCGCGATCCTCGGCTGGATGTTCTGGAAGACGCAGGCCCGCTACGAGCCCGGCAAGCTCGTCGGCGCCTTCCTGTTCTTCTACGGCATCTTCCGCTTCGGCATCGAGTTCATCCGCGAGCCCGACAACCAGCTCATCCAATTCTCGCAGGCGACCGGGCTGCACATGGGCCAGTGGCTGTCGCTGCCGATGATCCTCGGCGGGCTGTGGCTGATGGGAACCGCGAAGCGCCGGCGCGTGCGCGTCGAGCCGACATTGGGCTCCGCCAGCGTCTCGTGACGCCGCTCGAGCGCGCGCTCCGCGACCGCATCCAGGCGGAGGGGCCGATCACGGTCGAGGCGTTCATGCAGGCCTGCAACGACTATTACTACGCAACCCGCGACCCGCTCGGGGCGCGCGGCGATTTCACCACCGCGCCGGAGATCAGCCAGATGTTCGGGGAGATGGTCGGCGCCTGCCTCGCCGATTGCTGGAGGCGCGCGGGAGCGCCCGCCGACGCAGTCTATGTGGAGCTCGGGCCCGGACGGGGCACGCTCGCCGCCGATGCGATCCGAGTGCTCCGCTCGGCAGGGTTCGCGGGCGAGGTGCATCTGGTCGAGACGAGCCCGGTTCTGCGCGGCGTGCAGGAGCAGGTTGTGCCCGGGGCGCAGTGGCATGAGCGCGTCGACGATCTTCCGGCGCAGCCCTTGCTGCTCGTCGCCAACGAGTTTCTCGACGCGCTGCCCATCCGCCAGCACGTCGGCGGGATAGAGCGCCGCGTCCTCGTCGCGGCCGGCGGCCTCGCCTTCGACCGCGACGGCGACATTGCAGAGAGTTCGCCCGCACGCGACGAGGCGGTCGCGTCGATCGCACTTCGCCTTGCCACGAAAGGCGGCGTGGCGCTCATCATCGACTACGGTCACGCGAAGAGCGCTCCCGGCGACACGCTGCAGGCGGTCCACGCCCACCGCTTCGCACCGGTCCTCGACAAGCCCGGCGAGCAGGACCTCACCGCTCACGTCGATTTCGAGGCGCTCGCGCGCGCGGCGAGCGATGCCGGCACTTCGGCGACGCCCGTCGTCCGCCAGGGCGAATGGCTGATTCGCCTCGGCATCCACGCCCGCGCGCAGGCGCTGTCGCGCGCCAACCCCGAGCGTGCGCAGGACATCGAGGCGGCGCTGAATCGCCTCACCAGCCCCAAGGAAATGGGTACTTTGTTCAAGGTCATCGCCATCCATTCGCGGCAATGGCCGGCGCCGGCGGGGCTCGCATGACCATAACCTACAGGGATGCAGAGCTTCGCGATGCAGCGGCGCTGCGGGAGCTTTTCGCCGAGAGCTTCATCGAGACGTTCGGCCACCTCTATCGTCCGGCGGACCTTCGCGAGTTCCTCGACGAAAATCGCGAGGCGAAGTGGCGGGCCAGCTTGTCCGACGCCGGGATCGCCATTCGCGCTGCCGAAAAGGACGGTCGGCTCGCCGGCTTTATCGAGCTCGGCCCGCGGAAGCTGCCGCACGAAAGCACGGCCCCCACGCTCGAGCTGCGTCGCCTTTATCTGAGGAGCGATGCGCATGGCTCGGGAATTGCGGACGAGCTGATGAAATGGCTTCTGCAGGAGGCGGCACGGCGAGGCGCGCGCGAGTTGGTGCTTTCCGTGTTCGTCGGCAATCACCGCGCCCGCCGCTTTTACGAGCGCTATGGCTTCGAGGTCGTCGGAAAGTTCGATTTCATGGTCGGGAGCCACGCCGACGAGGACCTGATCTTGCGGCACATCATCATGCAGGCGCAGGCGTGAGCCAGGTCGAAGTCATCCGCGCAGTTTCGCTCGGCGGCCTGCCGCACGGTTTCTTCGGCCGGCGCGGCGGCGTGTCGGCCGGAGCGCTCGCGGGCCTCAACGTCGGCTACGGGAGCAACGACGATCGCGCCGCGATCGACGAGAATCGCCGCCTCGCCATCGCCGCGCTGTTGCCCGGGTCAGCGCTCGCCACCGTGCACCAGGTCCATTCCGCCGAGGTCGTCCATGCCGGGAAGCCGTGGCCGCAGGACGGGCGCCCGCGCGCCGATGCGATGGTCACTGACCGGCCCAACCTGCTGCTCGGGATTCTCACGGCAGATTGTGCGCCGGTGCTGTTCGCCGATCATGAAGCTGGGGTCGTCGGCGCCGCCCACGCGGGCTGGCGGGGAGCGCTCGCGGGCATCACAGATTCGACGATCGCGGCGATGGAGCGACTCGGCGCCAATCGCGACCGCATCCACGCCGCCGTCGGTCCGTGCATCGGCCAATCGTCGTACGAAGTGAACGAAGAGTTCCGCGAGCGTTTCCTCGCCGACGATGCGGACAATGCGCGCTTCTTCGTCTGCGGTGCGGCCGGAAAGCCGCACTTCGATCTCGAAGACTATGTCGTGCACCGACTCCTCGCCGCAGGAATCGGCGAGGTCGAGGCGCTGAACCTTGACACCTACGCCGATCCCGTACGCTTCTACAGCTACCGCGGCGCAACCCACCGCGGCGAGGCGGATTACGGCCGCCAACTCAGCGCCATCGCCCTTCGCTGATCGTCGACAAGCCCAGCTTATCGAGTGCGGCTCTCGTCTTGATTGGCGCGCCCGCCCGCCAGGCGCTAAGGCGCGGCGCATATCAGGAGACGCGAATTGTCCGAAGAGTACGACCCGATGCCGTCGAGCCGGCGGCTTCCCAAGCAGACCCCGACCACGATCGGCAACCACAAGCTCAGCCCGGCGACGCTGATGATGGGCTACGGCTACGATCCGGCGCTTTCGGAAGGCTCGCTCAAGGCGCCGATCTTCCTCACCTCGACCTTCGTTTTCGAAAAGGCCGCAGACGGCAAGCGCTTTTTTGAGGGGATCACCGGCAAGCGGCCCGGCGGCGGCACCGCCGAGGGGCTGGTCTATTCGCGCTTCAACGGCCCCAACCAGGAAATCCTCGAGGACCGCCTGCGCATCTGGGAGGACGCGGAATCGGCGCTGACCTTCTCGAGCGGGATGACCGCCATCGCCATCCTGCTGCTGTCGCACGTCCGCCCCGGTGACGTGGTGATCCACTCCGGCCCGCTCTACGCGGCGAGCGAAAGCGTCATCGACAAGATTCTGCCGCAGTTCGGGGTCGGCTTCGTCGATTTCCCCGCCGGAGCGACGCGCGAGGAGCTCGACGCGGTAATGGCCGAGGCGAAAGCCAAGGGCCGCGTCGCGCTGATCTATCTCGAAAGCCCGGGCAACCCGACCAACGTGCTGGTCGACGTCGAGGCGGTCCACGCCGCGCGCGCCGCGGCTTTCGCCGGCGAGTCCGAGCTGCCGCCGATCGCGATCGACAATACGTTCCTCGGCCCGCTTTGGGCCAAGCCGCTCGCGCAGGGCGCCGACGTCAGCATCTACAGCCTCACCAAATATGCCGGCGGCCACAGCGACCTCGTCGCCGGGGCGCTGGTCGGCAACCGCGCGGTGATCGACAAGGCGCGGCTGATGCGCAACACGCTCGGCGGGATCTGCGACCCGAACACTGCCTGGATGCTGCTGCGCAGCCTCGAAACGCTCGAGCTCAGGATGGACAAGGCCGGGCAGAATGCGGCCAGCGTCTGCGCATTCCTGCGCGATCACCCCAAGGTCGAGAAGGTCGGCTATCTGGCTTTCCTTGAGGTGGGCTCGCGCCAGGAGGACATCTACCGCCGCCACTGCACCGGCGCCGGGTCGACCTTTTCGCTCTATTTGAAGGGCGGGGAGAAAGAGGCGTTCGCGTTCCTCGACGCGCTCCAGATCGCGCACCTCGCGGTCAGCCTCGGCGGCACAGAGACGCTGGCGAGCGCGCCGGCGGCGATGACGCATCTGTCCGTGCCGGAAGAGCGCAAGGAGCAGCTCGGGATCACGCCGAACCTCGTGCGCATCTCGATCGGCGTCGAGAACGCCGACGATCTCATCGCCGACTTCGCCCACGCCCTCGACGCCGTGTAGGGACTGTCCCTCGGCACGTGGGACCGTCCCTTTGCACGCGCGACTCGCGCCGTGCTGCGTTTCGTCGTATGTATCGCCTGTTCGGGGGCAGCACCGATGAACGCATTCACCTCTCACAAGCGCAGGTTTATGATTGCCGGCGCGGCCGTTCTCGCGGCCGTGGCCGGCGGTTATCAACTGGCACAACTCTACCCGTCGTTCGGGCCGACCGAAGGCGCGATGGCGCCGGCTCAACGCTACGTCGATTCGCTCGGTGACGGCGGCATCCCGGCGCATGGTCGCTACATCCTGGTCGATGCCGCGTCCGCGCGGCTTTTCATGATCGAGGACGGCCACGTACGCGACACCATGAAGGTGATCGTCGGCAAGCCCACGTCGGCGACGCCGGCGATCCGCAGCGTCATCTATTATGCGACTCTGAACCCCTACTGGAACGTCCCGCCCGATCTCGCGCAGAAGATCATCGCCCCGCTCGTGCTCAAGTACGGCGACGATTACCTGAACTACCGGGGCTATGAGGTCGTCACCAGCTTCGCTCAGCCGAAAGTGCTCTCGCCCGACAGCGTCGACTGGAAGGCCGTCGAGGCGGGAGAAACACAAATCAAGCTTCGCCAGCGGCCCGGCCCGTCGAATTCCATGGGCCAGATGAAATTCGACCTCGCGAACGCGAACGGCATCTACCTTCACGATACGCCGCACAAGGAGCTGTTCGCCAAGGACGAGCGCAGCCTGAGCAACGGCTGCGTCCGTCTCGAGGACGCGGAGAGACTGGCACGGTGGCTCCTCGGCAAGGAGCCGCCTGTGGACTCTGCCGCCCCCGAGCAGCACGTGCCGATTCCCGGCGCGGTGCCAATCACCATCGCCTACCTCGATTCCGGCGCGCAGAAGCAGTTGGCAGGGCTGCAGTAGGGCGTCGCTCTAAGCCCCCCAATCCTCCACTGCCCATCCACGCTGCTGCGCGAGGCGGCGCAGCTTGCCGTGGGGGTTCACCGCGACCGGCTCGTCGGCCCATTCGAACGCCGGCCGGTCGGACACGTGGTCGGAATAGAAGCGGACGTGGCCGTGTGCGTTCCTGAGGCCTGAGCACTCCACCCAGTCGGCGATCATCCGCATCTTTGCCGGCCCATAACAATTCTCGCCAGCAATCTTTGCGTGGACGCGATCGTCGAGGCCGGTCACCGAGCCGGTGCCGATCACGTCGTCGAAACCAAGCCGCTCGGCGATCGCATCGGCGTAGAGCCGGTACGAGGCGGTGGCGAGGACGACGCGCCGGCCTTCCGCTTTGTCGCGGGCGATCGCCCGCCGCGCGCCCGGCCGGATGTTTGAGGCGATCTGCGCGTCGGCGAAGCTGTCGACGAGAGGCTCGAGCTCGCGCGGATGCACTCGAGCGCCGAGCAGCAGCCGATGGTTGATCTCCTTGAGCCGCGCGCGGTCGATCAAGCGGGCGGCATAGGCGAGCATTGACAGCAGCACGAGCGGCAGGAACGCCAGCCGCCACGGCGCGCGCCGAAGCGCACAATGCAGCAGGAACGGCGTGTAGGTCGCCCGCTTCGTCACCGTCCGGTCCATGTCGTAGATCGCGAGATCGCTCATGCGCGGCCCGCGAGCACCGCTTCGACGACCGCATGGTCGGCCGGTTTGTCGACATCGACGCCGGCGAGCGGATTACTCAGTACGACCGCGCGCGCGGTCAAGCCAAGCTTGCGCCCCATGGCCGCGACGCTCTGGTCGAGCGTCCGCACGCGCAGCAGCGCGCCGAGCAACAAGGCGGGGCCGAGCGCCGAGAGGACGCGCCAGCCCTTCTTGCGGTCCTGCTCCACGGACCGCCATTGCTCGATTGCCGCGAGGGCCTTGATTGATCCCAGCGCGAACAGGTTGGCGCCCGAATAAGCGCCGCCGCGGAACGCGAGCCAGGTCCGCTTCGACTGAGGCAGTCGCGCGAGCAACGGTTTCCGCTCGACGACGCCGATCGCGAGGTCGGCGCCTTCCGCTGCGGCCGTGAATTGCGCGATCATCTGCGGGTCGAGGAGCGCGTGGTCGGCGGTCGTGACGACCAGGGGGAAAGCGATGCTTCGGTCGATCACGATTCGTTCGATCGTCTCCGCGATGCTTCCGGCGGACTTCTGAAACTCGATGCGCGCATCTTCGGGCAAGACTGCCGCAATCCGATCCGGCGACTGGCTCACCACCAGGATCTTCCCGATGCCGCCGCTCTCCAGCAGCGCGCGCACCGGCCGTCGCACCATCGGCTCGCCGGCGAGGGGGATCAGCGGCTTGAGGTCGGTTCCGAACTGCTCCGCGAACGGGTCGCGGCCTGGCCTCGAGCCGGCCAGCACGACCGCCGTCCAGCTCATGCTTCGAGCCAGGAAACCAGCTTCTTGCCGCTCGCCGTGAGATCGCGCGCCTGCGCCAGCCGGACCGCGTGGAAGATCAGGCTGGCGAGTGTCCACCACGCGACGAGCTCGAGCCCGATGTCGGGCCGCGCGAACAGCAGTGCGCCGATAAGGATCACCATGTTCGGGTTGCGCCGCGCGGTGATCAGCCGGAACCGGCTGTCGACCGGCCGCCAGACATGGATTTCCATCTTCAGCCGCTTGATGAAAATGCCCTCGATGATCCGCTGCGCGATGTAGCCGCCGACGATCGTCCACAGCACCATGGTTGCGACCACCGGCTCGAGCGGACGCCCGTAGGCGGCGAGGCCGTGCTCCCACGCCCAGTACCAGAAGGGCGGGTGGACGAGGTCGATGCCGTGATCGAAAACTTCGCCCCACTTCGACGAAGCGCCGGTCACCCGGGCGAGTTTGCCGTCGACGGTGTCGAGCACCATGAAGATGAAGCCCGACAGCACGCCCAGCCAATATTCGCCGCGCCAGAAGAGGATGAAGGCGAGCACGCACAGTCCCGCGCCGACGAAGGTCACGGCATTCGGCGCGATCCCCGCCTGCGCCGCCCAGCGCGTGAGGTAGAAGGCGGGCCTGCGCCACAGGTAGAGCGTCAGGGCGTCCGTCACGCCCTTGTAGGCCGCGTCATAGGCGGCGCGCTCGACCGGCTCCGGGTCCTCGGGATCGAGCCGCATCACGAACGGCCGCTCGCGCTTCCTGAGCTCGGCATAGCTCAGCTCCGCTGTCTCCGCGGACAGCGATTCGTACCCCTGAACCAGCTGCTGGTCCTCGAGCCCCGCTGCGGCCGCGGCGAGGTTCCCGTTGACCGGCACATGAATCATCACCGGCTCGTCGCCGAGCGTCAGCATGGTGCCCGGCCGGGTCCGCATCGCCTTCAGCCAGGCCGGGTCCCACGCGTAGCGCATGCTCGCGAGCAGCATCGCGCGGCCCGGCTCCGGCTGCTCCGCGCAATCGAAGCCCGCGTTCGTCGCCAGCCGGCATGCGCGCTCGCGCGCGCTCATCCCGAACGGCCGCGCGTCGTTGGTGCCGACGGGCACGAACAAAAGGGCCGGGTCGCTCGCCATCCGCGCGGGCATAAAGAGCCGTTCGGCAGCAGGGAAGGGGCGCGGTTATCCGGCGACTTGCCGTGCCAGCGTTAATCGCGCATCACTTGCGCGGGATGGCCGATCTCGAGGGGCAGGAGGGGGAAGACCCGAACGGCTCGGTGTACCGGGTTGCCGGCGCGCTGACGATCACGCGCGCCGCGACGACGCAGCGCGAGATCGACGCGCTTCCCGACCCGGTCACCATCGACCTTAGCGAAATCAACCGCATGGACACGGTCGGCGCGTGGATCATCTATCGCACCGTGCGCGATCGCGGCGCCAAGGTGATCGGCGCCAGCCGCGACGAGGTCAGCCTGCTCGAGCAGGTCGGCGAGTTCGACAAGCCGGCCCGGGTGACGCCCGAGGAGCCCGGCAGCGCAATCCGCGTCCTCAAGGAGATCGGTGAGTGGGTCGCCGAAACGGGCGCCACGCTGGTGGGCCTGCTCGGATTCTTCGGCGCCACCCTGATCGGGTTCGCCAATGTTATCCGGCGCCCCAAGCGGTTCCGGGTCAACGCCGTCATCCAGCGCTTCGACGTAGTCGGCGTCCGCGCGCTCGGGATCATCGGGCTGATGAGCTTCCTCATCGGCATCGTCATCGCCCAGCAGGGGTCGGTCCAGCTCGCCCAGTTCGGCGCGCAAATCTACACCATCAACCTGATCGGCCGCATTACCGTGCGCGAGCTCGGCACGCTGATGACGGCGATCATGGTCGCGGGCCGCTCGGGCTCGGCTTTCGCCGCGCAGCTCGGGACGATGAAAATCACCGAGGAGATCGACGCGATGCGCACCATCGGCGTCTCGCCGATCGAGGCGCTGGTCGTGCCGCGGATCATCTCGGCGGTGGTGATGATGCCGCTGCTTTCATTCTGGGCGATGCTGATGGCGCTTATCGGCGGCGGCACCTTCGTCTGGCTGTCGCTCGAAATCCCGCCCGTCACCTATATCCAGCGCCTGCAGGAAGTGACCCCGCTCACCGATTTGTGGGTCGGGCTGATCAAGGCGCCGGTGTTCGGCTTCATCATCGCGCTCGCCGGCTGCTTCCAGGGCATGCTGGTCGAGGGCAACAGCGAAGAGGTCGGGACCCGCACGACCACCGCGGTCGTCCAGTCGATCTTCATGGTGATCGTGCTCGACGCGGTGTTCGCGGTCTTCTTCTCCAATATCGGGTGGATATGATCCAAATCCCGGAGAAGCTCGATCCTGCGAGGGTCCCGAACGGCTGCAAGCCCGTGATCGAGGTGCGCGGGCTGCGCAACAGCTTCGGCGAGCAGGTCATCCACGAAAATCTCGACCTCACCGTGTGCCGCGGCGAGATCCTCGGCGTGGTCGGCGGATCCGGCACCGGCAAATCGGTTTTGCTGCGCTCGATCATCGGCCTGCAGACTCCCGACGAGGGCGAGATCGAGGTGCTCGGCGAGAACATGATCGGTCGCGACGAGGACGAGGCCAAGAACATCCGCCGCCGCTGGGGAATCCTGTTCCAGAACGGCGCTTTATTCTCGACTCTGACCGTCGCCGAAAATGTCGAGGTGCCGATCCGCGAATATTTTCCGTACCTCAAGCCGCCGCTTCTCGACGAGATCGCCTCGTACAAGATCGCGATGGGCGGCCTGCCGGCCAATGCCGGGCCGAAATTCCCGTCCGAGCTTTCGGGCGGCATGGTGAAGCGCGCCGGCCTCGCCCGAGCGCTCGCCCTCGACCCCGAGCTGCTGTTCCTCGACGAGCCGACCGCCGGCCTCGACCCGATCGCCGCCGCGGCCTTCGACGAGCTGATCCGCTCGCTCCAGAAACGGCTCGACCTCACGGTTTTCCTGATCACACACGACCTTGATACGCTTCACTCGATCTGCGACCGCATCGCGGTGCTTGCCGACAGGAAGGTGGTTGCGGTCGGAACGATCCCGGAACTATTGGCTTTGGACCATCCCTGGATACAAGAGTATTTCAACGGGCCGCGGGGGCGTGCCGCTGCGGATAGCTACGAGCACGAGGTCACCGCCTGATGGAAACCAGATCGAACTATGTGATGGTCGGCGCCGTGACCGTGGCGCTGCTCGTCGGCACGTTGCTGTTCATCGTCTGGCTCGCGGGTCTCTCGGGCAAGTCGACCAAATGCTACGACATCTACTTCCCGGCGGTCGGCGGCATCGCCAAGGGGTCGAACGTCAGCTTTTCCGGCGTACCGGTCGGTCAGGTCAGCAAGATCTCGCTTCTGCCCAACCGTCCCGAGTTCGTGTGGGTGCGGATCGAAGTCGACCAGCAGACGCCGGTGCTCCAGGGGACGACCGCCGAAATCCACAGCATCAGCCTCGCCGGCGCCAACGAAATCCAGCTCAACGGCGCCGAACGCGGTCACCCGCCGATCACCCAGGTCGGACCGCAGGGCTGCCCCGTGGTCCCGGCGAGCGCGAGCGGGCTCAGCGCCCTGCTCAACAGCGCGCCGGAGCTGCTGGCGCGCATTCAGCGCCTGACCGAGCGCCTGACCGAGCTGCTGAGCGACAAGAACCAGAATGCGATCGCCGACATCCTCGAGAATATCGACGCGACCACGGCGGTGCTGCGTGAGCGCGCGCCCGAGATGGCGGATGCGATCGCCGACGTGCGCATCGCCGCGCGCAATGCCGGCATCGCCGCCAACAACATCGCCGCGCTCTCCGCCAACACCAACCGGCTGGTGACCGAACAGGGCCGGCCGGCAGTCGAGAATCTCAACAAGGCGATCGTCTCCGCCCGGCAGGCGGCCGACAACCTCAACGCGATGATCAGCGACGCCCGGCCAGGCGTCCAGAATTTCAGCAAATCGACCCTGCCCGAGGCGAACAGGCTGGTGCGCGACCTTCGCGACCTGTCGCAGTCGCTCGAGCAGGTCTCCGACCGCATCAACCGGCAGGGCATCGGCGGCGCGCTGGGGCCGCGGAAGCTGCCGGATTACAAGCCTGGGAAACGCCAATGAACCTGCTTCGTCTTGCGCCCCTTCTTGCCGCCCTTGCGCTTAGCGGCTGCTCGGTCAGCAGCCTGCTCGGCGGCGGCTCCAAGGTCCCGCCGACGCTTCAGACCCTGACGTCCGAAGCCCCCGATCCCGGCAACGTGGCGCGCAGCGCGGCTGCCGGCCAGGCGGTGACGGTCCTGACGCCGCTCATCTCGAATGAGCTGAATACCGTCCGCGTGCCGGTTCACGTCTCGCCGACCGATGTGCAATATGTCACCGGTTTGCAGTGGGTCGACACGCCCGACAGGCTGTTCCAGCAGCTCGTCGAGGAGACGGTCCGGCGGACGACCAGCCGCGTCGTGCTCGACCCCGACCAGACCGGGCTCGATCCCGGCATCGCCCTCCACGGCGAGCTCGACCGCTTCGGTTACGACGCGCAGACCGGCCAAGTCGTGGTCGCCTATAACGGCTCGCTGGCGAGCGCCGGCGGCGCCGACGTCCAGACCCGCCGCTTCGTGGCGAGCGCGCCGTCGGACGGAAGCGCCGCCAGCGTCGGCCCCGCGCTGAACCACGCCGCAAACGAGGTCGCGCAACAGATCGCGCAGTGGATCGGCGGCTGATTTCCCTCCCTGCAAGGGAGGGATTAAGGGTGGGTGCGAGCGAATGGGCTCGATGCCCACAAGCGAGCTTCTTCCGCGGCATTGAGGCGCTCCAGAAGCACCCACCCCCGGCCCCTCCCTTGCAGGGAGGGGAGTATCAGGCCAGCGACTTCGATACTTGCTCGTAGACGTCCTTCGAAAGGCCCGGCGTCGCTGCGATCCGCTCCAGCTGCTGCCGCATCAGCGCCGCGCGCTTGGGCTCGAACCTCCGCCAGCGGCCGAGCGGCGGGACCAGCCGCGCCGCTACCTGCGGGTTCAGCTTGTCGGCTGCGATGATCATGTCGGCGAGGAAGGCGTAGCCGCGGCCGTCGGCGGAATGGAACGCCCAGTGGTTGGCGCCGAACGTCCCGGCGAGCGAGCGCAGCCGGTTGGGGTTGGTGATGACGAAATCGAGGTGCTGCGCCAGCTCGAGCACCTGGTCGATTGTGTCCGGCCGCTGCGCCGCGGCCTGGAGCGCGAACCATTTGTCGAGCACCAGCGGGTCGTCGTGAAAGCGCTGGTAGAAGGCATCGAGCGCCTCTCCGCGCTCCGGCTGGTCCGTCGATACCAGTACGCCGAGCGCCCCTTGGCGGTCGGTCATGTTATCGGCGCCGTCGAACTGCGCTTTCGCGAGCTTTGCCGCCTCGACCGCGTCGGCTGCGGCAATCAGCCCCAGGGCGACGGTCCGCAATCGGCGAATGCCCTTTGCGCCGGGGCTGAGATCGTCGCCTGGCGCGCCGTCGCTGCGGTACGCGGCGAGCAGTTCGCCGTGCAAGTCGGTTCCGATCGCCGCGCGCAGCCGCTCGCGCGCCTCGTGGACCGCGTCGGGGTCGACCACCTCCAGCCGGTCGGCGATCAGACTTTCGCTCGGCAGCAGGATCGCCTCGGCCTTGAAGGCGGGGTCGAGCGAGTTTGACCTCAGCGTCGCCGCGATGGTGCGGACCACCGGCTCGGCATCGACCTGCTGGCCGCGCACACCGGCGACGAGCGCGCGCATCATCAGTTCCTGCATCGCCTCGTAGCGCGCGAACGGATCGCGGTCGGTCTGGGCGAGCCGCTCGAGCTCTTCCGTCGGGCGCTCCGCCTCCACCACGATCGGCGCGGAAAAGCCGCGGTTGATCGAGAGCAGCGGCGCCTCGGTCACATTCTCGAAAGTGACGCTTGCGCTCTGCTGGTCGAGGACGATCAGCCGTTCCGGGCAAATCTCATGCCCGCTCTCGCTGCCGATCAGCGCGGTCCTGAGCGGGATCGGCATCGGCTGCTTGCTCGGCTGGCCGGGGGTCGGGTCGACGTGCTGGTCGAGGTGCAGCGTGGCGGTCTTCGCCTCCGCATCGTGCTCGAGCCGCGCGCGGACCTTCGGCGTGCCCGCCTGCGAATACCAGATTTTGAACGGCTCCAAGTCGACTCCGCTGCCGTCCTCGAGCGCCGAGACGAAATCGTCGCAAGTCGCCGCCTTGCCGTCGTTGCGGTCGAAATAGAGGTCGGTGCCGGCTCGGAACTTTTCCGGCCCGAGCACGGTGTGGAACATGCGGATGACCTCGGCGCCCTTGTTGTAGACGGTCGCGGTGTAGAAGTTCGAAATCTCGATGTAGGAGTCCGGCCGAACCGGATGGGCGAGCGGGCCCTGGTCTTCCGGGAACTGCACTGCGCGGAGCACACGCACATCCTCGATCCGCTTGACCGGTGCGCTGCCGACGTCCGCTCCGAAGCTCTGGTCGCG
>DASSOE010000027.1:0-7041 GCA_035700945.1 Sphingomicrobium sp.
ATCGACCGCCGGCAGCGCCGCCGAGCACGCCATCGTACAGGCTCCGAACCCGTTCGCAGCATGAGACTTGGGGCTGGGGTCCGGGCAATGCTGCATCGCCATCGCCGCAGCGGCGTGCCCGTGGGCAGCCGCCGGCGCCGCGGCCATGCCGAGCGGCATCAGCAGCACGGAAATCACGGCAAGGAGACGCAGGATGGCGGATGCCATGCCCGCCACATAAGGCCTCGCCGAAAGCGGCTCAACCGGGGCATTCACCGATCCGCCCCCTCCAGCCCGCCGATGATCGGGCAATCGGGCCTGTCGTCGCCTTGGCAGCTCGCCGCGAGATGCTCGAGGGAGCGGCGCATGTCGTGCAGCGCCTCCTCCTTGCGCCTGAGCTCGGACGCACGCGCGAGCGCCAGCGCCTTGACGTCGGCGCTCGCGCGGCTGCGGTCCTGCCACAGCTCGAGCAGCTTGCCGATCTCCTCGATCGAGAAGCCGAGGTCGCGCGCGCGGGCGATGAACTGCAGCGTGCGCACGTCGCGTTCGTCATAGTCGCGGTACCCCGAGTCCCGTCTCGCCGCCTGGGGCATCAGCCCGATCTTCTCGTAATGGCGGATCATGCGCTCGCTGATCCCGCTCGCTTTTGCGGCCTGGCCGATCTTCACAGCCGCACCCCGCGCAGCCGCAGCGAGTTGCCGATCACCGTCACCGAGCTCAGCGACATCGCCGCCCCGGCGAGCATCGGCGAGAGAAGGATCTTGAACCAAGGGTAGAGAGCGCCCGCAGCGATCGGCACGCCGACCGCGTTGAACACGAACGCGAAAAACAGGTTCTGGCGGATGTTGCGCATCACCGCGCGGCTGAGGTGACGCGCGCGAACGATCCCGCGCAGGTCGCCTTTCACGAGCGTGATGGCGGCGCTCTCCATCGCGACGTCGGTGCCGGTGCCCATCGCGATACCAACGTCCGCGGCGGCGAGCGCGGGGGCGTCGTTGATGCCGTCGCCGGCCATCGCGACGCGCCGGCCTTCGCTGCGCAGCTGTTCGACCTTCGCTTGTTTCTGCTCGGGCAGGACCTCGGCCATGACGTCGTCGATGCCGACGCGCCGGGCGACCGCGTCCGCGGTCCGGCGATTGTCGCCCGTCAGCATGACGATCCGGATTCCATCACGGTGCAGCTCGGCAATCGCTTGAGCCGCCGTCTCCTTGACCGGATCGGCAACGGCGAGCAGCCCGGCGAGCGTGCCGTCGATAGCGGCGAACATGACCCCTTCACCCTCGCCGCGCCGCTGGTCGGCCTTGCCCTCGAGCGGCGAGGGGTCGATGCCGAGGTCGCGCATCAACGCGGCATTTCCAAGCGCCACCTGGCGTCCGTCGACACGTCCCGTGACGCCCTTGCCGGTACGCGATTCGAACTCTTTCGCGGCGGGCAGGTCGATGCCCCGCTCCGCGGCCCCATCGACAATCGCGGCGGCAAGCGGGTGCTCGCTTCCGCGCTCCAGGGCCGCACCAAGCCGAAGCACGTCCGTTTCGGCAAAGCTCGCGGTCGCCTCGACCGCGACGAGCGTGGGCTTGCCGATCGTGAGAGTGCCGGTCTTGTCGACCACCAGCGTGTCGATTTTCTCCATCAGCTCCAGCGCCTCGGCGTTCCGGACGAGCACGCCGGCGCTCGCCCCGCGTCCGGTCCCGACCATCACCGACATCGGGGTCGCGAGTCCGAGCGCACACGGGCAAGCGATGATGAGCACGGCGATCGCGTTGACGATGGCATGGCTGAGCGGCGGCGCAGGCCCGAACAGGCCCCACAGGACGAAGGCGATCAGGGATACCGCGATGACGCTCGGCACGAACCACGCCGAAACCTGGTCGGCGAGCTTCTGGATGGGAGCGCGCGAACGCTGCGCCGCGGCGACCATGCGCACGATCTGCGACAGCATGGTGTCGCGGCCGACCCGCTCGGCGCGCATCAGCAGCGACCCGGTGCCATTAACCGTTGCGCCAGTCACCTTGTCGCCCGTCGTCTTCGCGACGGGCACCGGCTCGCCGCTGATCATCGATTCGTCGACCGCGCTGCGGCCCTCGACGACCGTCCCGTCGACCGGCACTTTTTCTCCGGGCCGGACGCGGAGCACGTCGCCGACATGGACGTGGTCGAGCGGGACATCCTCTTCCTTGCCGTCGCGGACGCGGCGCGCGGTCTTGGGGGCGAGGCCGAGCAAGGCGCGGATCGCCTTTCCGGTCGCGGCCCGCGCGCGCAGCTCGAGCAACTGCCCGAGCAGCACCAGCGTGGTGATGACCGCCGCCGCCTCGAAATAGACGGGGACGGCGCCGCCCATCGTGCGGAGCGCAGTGGGGAACAGGCCGGGAGCTACGGTAGCGACGACACTGTAGCCGTAGGCGACGCCGACACCCATGCCGATCAGCGTGAACATGTTGAGGTTGCGGGTCTTGAGGCTCGCCCAGAAGCGCTCGAAGAACGGCCAGCCGCCCCACAGCACCACCGGAGTCGAAAGCGCCAGCTGCACCCAGGCCGAAGCCCGCATCGAAAGCGGCTCCCAGCCGGTCATCTCCGCCCCCATGGCCAGCACCACCAGCGGGAGCGTGAGCGCGGCGCTGATCCAGAAGCGCCGGCTCATGTCGATTAGCTCGGGGTTGGGCCCTTCTTCGGCGGTGGGCTCGAGCGGCTCCAGCGCCATCCCGCAGATCGGGCACGTCCCGGGACCGTCGCGGCGGATTTCCGGATGCATCGGGCAGGTCCAGACCGTGCCTTCGGCAGCCTCGGGCAGCGCCTCGTCATCCTCCGCCGGGTTCAGGTAGCCGTCGGGATCGGCCTTGAACTTCTCGAGGCAGCCGGCGCGGCAGAAATAATATGGGGTGCCGTTCAACTCATGGCGGTGCCTGGCGGTGCGCGTGTCGACCTTCATCCCGCAAACCGGGTCAGTCACGATGGCGCCGTGTTCCGCGCTCGCCTCCTCATGCTCGGATGAATGGGCGGCGCGGCGATCGGCCATGGCGGATTTCTCCATTGTGCGACTCGTCATCCCAAGGCTTGTGCACCTTGGCACGATGTCAGGGTCAAGCCGGGCCGTAACACAACGCTCCACGCGTCGGACGGGCACATGCTGGCCCGCGAACGAAAAGAGGCGGTTCGGGAAGGGGATCCGAACCGCCTCTTGGCAGCGCGCCTGGGGAGCGAAACGCGCTGGAAACTATGCGCCGCTCAAATGTCGATGCCGGCGGCGATCGCCTCGAGCTTGCGGACGCGTTCGCGAAGATCGGCGATCTCGATTCTCCCGCTCGCCGGGGGAAGCCCGCGGTCGCCGGAGACCTGGGCCAGCTCCATTTTCTTGAGCTCGAGCCAGCCGCTCCACGCCTTGAGCCCCGCGAGGCTGGCGCCGGCCAGGCCGCCGATGATGCTCGCGCTCAGCACTGCAGTCGTGATCGGGTCCATCACTTTTCCTCCTGGCGGAGCGCTTCGATCTCGCGCGCCAGCTCTTCGTTCTGGCTGTTGATGTGGTGGTCGATCGCCATCATCCGGCGGTCGGTCTCGTCGAGCTCGGTCCGCATCGCGTGCACGCTCGGCTTGCGGCGCGCAGCGACGTCCATCCGGTCGAAGTCGCTCATCCGCCTGTCGCCGGTCATCGCGCGCTTTTTCTGGATCGCGAGGAAGATGCCGACGATCGCGTAAGCGATGATCGCCGTGGTGAAGTCGACCGGCGTCAGCAGCGGGATCGCCACCCAGGCGATGCGGATGAATGTCGGGTCGATCCCGCTCATCGCGCCCAGCGTCGAGCAGACGCCGGCGATCTTCGCGTCCTTGCGGTCGAGCGAATACGGGTAAATCTTGCGGGCCATCGTCATTGTTCCCCTTACCTTCCTCAGTTCAGTTCACGCGCGCCTTCAGCGCGGCTTTCATGGCTTCCAGCTCTGCGTCGATCTTCTCGTCGGCGCGCAGCTGGTCGATCTCGTCTTCGAGGCTGCTGATGCCCAGCGCCTCGCAACGCCCTTCGGCGAAGTCGGCGCGGCGCTCGAGCAGCTCGAACTTGGCGAACGCGTCGAGCGTCCGGCTGCCGTGCATCGCCTCGCGGGCCTTCGCCCTGGTGACCGCGCTCTCGAAGCGGGCGGCAATCGCGTTCTGCCGCGCCCGCGCCTCGCGAAGCTTGGCCTGGAGCCTCGCGATGTCGGCCTCGTAGCCGCGCAGCACCTGCTCCACCTGGTCCATCTCGCCGCGAAGGCTCTCGACCATCTCGGCCGCCTTTTGCTTCTCGACCAGCGCGGCCTTGGCGAGATCGTCGCGGTCCTTCGACAGCGCGAGCTCGGCCTTGGCCGTCCAGTCGGCCTGCAGCTCGTCCAGCCGGCTCACCGCGCGCCGCATCTCCTTGATGTCGGCGATCGAGCGAGCCGCTGTCGCGCGGACGTCGACCAGGGTCTCTTCCATCTCGAGGATGATCATTCGGATCATCCGCGCCGGGTCTTCGGCCCGGTCGAGAAGCTCGGTCATGTTCGCGGCGAAGATGTCGCGAGCCCGGCTGAACACCGGACCGCTGAGCCAGCCGGCGATCGGGGCGAAACGCCCGGCATTGGGCTGGGACTCAGCGGCGGTCTCGACCTCGATCAGGCGAGGCGTGCGAACCGGGACCTTGGCTTCAAGAACTTCGAGTTCAGGCATTGACGGAGACCTCGATGGAGTTGGCACTGGCCGAAGCCGGGCCAACGGCTGCGCCGACCGCGACCGTGCTCATGACGAGCGCCGCTGCGATGGCGACGAGGGTGCGAGTGAATGGCGACTGCGACGACATTTGAATTCTCCTTTTCTCGCCCGCCCTTTTGATCGCGGGTCGATGCCATTACCCAATCAAAGAGTGTGCCAATCGCAGAAAACTGCGGGAAACTATCATGGCACAGGCCATTGGCGGATTTTCCCAACCAACAGTTGGCGTGGAATCCCAAGCGCCCCGATGGGAACATTCGCCACCGCCTCGGCGCTGATGCCGTCAGCACAGCAATGGAGTTTCAGCGATGATCGGCAAATTGTTCGGCGCGTGGCTCGGCAACAAGGTTGCCGGCAAGAACGAGGGCGCGAGAGGCGCCATCCTCGGATACGGAGCCGCAGCGGTGGCGAAGCGCAGCGTCCCGACGCTCGCCGCGCTCGCGCTCGGCGGCTGGGCGTGGAAGAAGTGGCGCGAGCATAAGAACCCGCAGCCGTCCTACCCGTCGGAAGCTTCGCCCTCCTGAGCCTCGCCTTCGGCCGGATTCTCGAAATAGGGCTCGACCCGGCCCTTGAGCTTGATCGTCATCGGCTGGCCGTAGCGGTCGCGGCTGCGCCCGGCCGCAACCCGGATCCAGCCTTCCGAGATCGAATATTCGATCACGTTGGTCTTTTCGTGCCCGTTGAACTTGATCCCGACGCCGCGGCTCAGCAGCGCCTCGTCGTAGAAGTCGCTGCGCGGGTCGAGCGAGAGGCGGTCGGGCGGGCTGTCTGATGCTGTGTCGGCCATGCGCGCGCATTAGCCAGCGCGCTGGTGGCCCGCAACTTAGCGTGTCGGCTCGATCTTGATCTCGCTGAGCGTGCCCTGCCCCGGCGTGACTACGAACACCGTGCCGTAGTCTTGCTCGGTCAGCGTCACCGCCTGCTTGCCGCCGAAGCGCGCGACCAGGTCGGGGACGGTGTTGCTGTGGCCCACGACGAGCACCGCGCCGGGCATTGCGCCGACGGTCTTCGCGAGCGCGTCGGGGTTGCGCGGATCGTACGGAGTGATCGCAATGCCGAGCTTCGCCGCGAGCGGCTGAGCGGTCTCAATCGCGCGCCGCGTGGGCGTGGCGAAGATCGCCTTGATCCCGCTCCTTTCGAGCATGCCGGCAACGGCTTTCGCATTCGCGGCACCTTCTGCCGAGAGCGACGGGTCTGCGCCGTCTCCCTTCTGCAGGTGCCGCATCACGAACACGGTGTCCGCGGCGAGTGCCGGCGACGCGCTTGCGGCTGCGGCAAGCAAGGCGGCGACGATCGTCAGGAGCTTTCTCATACGCATCCTCTCGCGCGGAGCGGCGGCCGAAGCAAAGGGCTTTTCGATGAGCGGCACGGGCCTGTTCGGCGATCGGTCTCTCACTGGCTGATGTAAATGTAAAGCAAACTTGTCATCCATAGTTGCCGCGCCCGCGACTCCGGACTAAGCGGCGCCGCTGGAGAGGACATGAGCGACAAGGAACCCACCCTGCGCCGCAACGCGCCGAAGCTCGAGCTGCACGTGCCCGAGCCGGCTTTCCGGCCAGGGGACACCCCCGACTTCTCCTCGCTGAAGATTCCTGCTGCCGGCGAGGCGCCGCGTCCCGACACCAGCGCGTCCGCTGCCGACACGCACCCGCTCACCACCGCGCTGGTCCGGGTGCTCGGCGACGACGACAAGCCGGTCGGCGCCTGGGACCCGAAGCTCGATCCCGACACGCTCCGCAAGATGCTCCGCGACATGGTCACGGTGCGCATCTTCGACGACCGCATGTACCGCGCACAGCGCCAGGGGAAGACCAGCTTTTACATGAAGTGTACCGGCGAGGAGGCGATCGCGGTCGCGGCCGCCGCGGCACTCGACCGCGAGGACATGCACTTCCCGACCTACCGCCAGCAGGGGCTACTCGTCGCGCGCGGCTATCCGCTGACGCAGATGATGAACCAGATTTACTCGAACAAGGGCGACAAGCTGAAAGGGCGCCAGCTGCCGATCATGTATTCGGACAAGCGCCACGGCTTCTTCTCGATCTCGGGCAACCTCGGCACGCAATTCCCCCAGGCGGTCGGCTGGGCGATGGCAAGCGCGATCAAGGGCGACAGCCGCATCGCGATGGGCTGGATCGGCGACGGCGCCACCGCCGAGGGCGACTTCCACGCAGGCATGACCTTCGCCGCGGTCTACAACGTGCCGGTCATCCTCGCGACGGTGAACAACCAATGGGCGATCTCGAGCTTCTCGGGGATCGCCGGCGGCGAGCGCGCGACCTTCGCGCAACGCGCGGTCGGCTATGGCATCGCTGGGCTTCGGGTCGACGGCAACGACGCGCTGGCCGT
>DASSOE010000028.1:0-6884 GCA_035700945.1 Sphingomicrobium sp.
CGATCGTGAACGGTTCATCGGCGACGATGAACCGCCGCACCCTTTCGACCACCGACAGGTCCGCATTGACGCGGTCGAGCGCGCGCTGCAGCCGATCCTGGACGTCGGCCGCTGACGCAATCTCCGGGTCGGGGACCAGCAAAGCGACAAGGTGCGGCCGGCGGTCGCCATAGACCATCGCCTGGCCGATCTCGGGCTGGAGCGTAAGCATCCCCTCGATCCGCTGGGGAGAGACATTGTCGCCCTTGTCGTTGACGATCAGGTCCTTCTTGCGGTCGGTGATCTTGATTCGGCCCTTCTCGTCGAAATGGCCGATGTCCCCGGTCGCCAGCCATCCGTCGCGAAGCACGCGCGCCGTCTCCTCCGGGTTGCGCCAATAGCCGTGCATGACGTTCTCGCCGCGGACCATGATCTCGCCGTCCTCGGCGATGCGGACCTCGCAATTCTTGACGGGCACTCCGACGGTGTCGAGCCGGATGCCGACGCTCGGCCGGTTGCAGCTGATCACCGGCGCGGCCTCCGTCTGGCCGTAGCCCTGGAGAAAGGTGATCCCGAGCGACTGGAAGAAGATGCCGACGTCGGGGTTGAGCGGTGCGCCGCCCGACACCCAGGCCTTCACGCGCCCGCCGACCTTCGCCCGGACCTTCTTGCGCAGCGTCAGTCCGAGCAGGCCGTCCATCGGCAGGTCCCACGGCTTGCGGCGCCCGTGATATTTGTCGCTGCCGATCTTGAGCGCGCGCCCGAGCAGATATTTGGACAGCCCGCCGCTCGATTCGATCGACTTCATGATCCGCGCGCGCAGAAGCTCGAACAGCCGCGGGACGACGACCATGATCGTCGGCTGGACTTCCTCGATGTTCGCCGCAAGCTTCTCGAGGCTCTCGGCGTAATAGATCTGCGCCCCCAGAGCGATTGGGAAGTGCTGGCCGCCCGTGTGCTCGTAAGCGTGGCTCGCCGGCAGGAAGGACAGGAACACCTCGTCGCCCCAGCCGAAGTCGCTCGAGATGATGTCGGTGCAGCCCTCGACATTGTGGAGGATCGCGCCGTGGTGCTGCTGGACTCCGCGCGGCGCTCCGCCGGTGCCACTGGTGTAAATGATGCAGGCGAGATCGTTGCGGTCGATGCCGGCGACCGCCTGCTCCAGCGCGACGACGTCGGCTTCATCGGACACCAGCGTCATCCAGCTGTGGCAGTTGA
Organism: Sphingomicrobium sp.; assembly: GCA_035700945.1. Taxonomy (GTDB): domain Bacteria; phylum Pseudomonadota; class Alphaproteobacteria; order Sphingomonadales; family Sphingomonadaceae; genus Sphingomicrobium. The sequence continues at coordinate 1,198 of DASSOE010000028.1, forward strand.
CCCAGTCGGGCGTTTGGCCGGCGCGGATTAGCTCGATGCCGACGACGTGGCGGCATTCGCTGGACGTGATGACCGCGGGGATCAGATTCTTGGCGAGCTTCTGGTTGGATACGATGACCGCCCGCGCGCCCGAATTGCCGAGCACATGCGCGTGGTCGCGCTCGGTGTTCGTCGTGTAGGTCGGCACGGTGACGCAGCCCGCCGCCATGATGCCGAGGTCGGCGATCAGCCATTCGGGTCGGTTCTCGCTGACGAGGCACACACGGTCGCCGGGCTGAAGGCCGATGCGCTTGAGCGACGCGGCGAGCGAGGCGACCTGCCGCGCCGCCTCGGCCCAGCTCGTCGAATGCCATTCGCCCTCCCGCTTCGCCCAAAGGAATGGCTGGTCGCCCTTCTCTCTGGCACGCGTCAGGAACAGCGAAACGAGGTTTTCGAATCTTTCGAGCTGCCGAGCCAAGTTTCCTCCCCCTGACTATTCGGAAAGCGCCACGCCTTCGCTGCGCGGGTCTGCACCGCCTGCCCAGCGACCGTCGAGCCATTGAATCGCATTCGCCTTGAATGTGCCGGGCGGCAGCGTGCGCACCTGGGCGTGGCCGAGTGCCTCCAGTTTCGGGATCATCCCCTCGAGGAAAGTGCCGCTTTCGACATAGACCGTATCGCCCGGTGCATAGATCATCGGAAGCGCGATGGCGTCCTGTGGTGACAAGCGGAAGTCGAGGACCCCGACGATCGTCTTGATCACCTGCGCCGGGATGGTCGAGCCGCCGGCGGCGCCGACGGCGAGCACGACATGTCCGTCCGGCCCATAGACGATGGTCGGGCTCATCGAGCTGCGCGGCCGCTTGCCGCCTTCGACCCGGTTGGCGACCGGGCAGCCATCCTTCTCGGGTCGGAAGCTGAAGTCGGTGAGCTCGTTGTTGAGATAAAAGCCGTTCACCATGAGCCCCGAGCCGAAGCTGCTCTCGATGGTCGAGGTTTCCGAGGCGACATCGCCCCAGCGGTCGACGGCGATGAAGTGCGACGTGCCGCGCTCGGGCTGCGGCTCGGGTGTGCAGACAACCTCGGCGCCCGTCGGCGTCCCCGCATGAACGCTGCCCATGGTCGCCGTCGGCGAGATCAAGGCCGAGCGGCTCGCGAGATAGGCCGGGTCCATCAACCCGGCGAGCGGGACGCGCACGAAATCCTCGTCGGCGAGATATTTGTCGCGTTCGGCGTAAGCGAGCCGCTCGGATTCGGCGATGAGGTGCCACGCGGTCGGCGAATGGGCCCCAAGCGCCGACAGGTCGAACCGCTCGAGCAGCTTCAATGCGGCGAACACCGTGAACCCGCCCGACGAGCTCGGCCCCATGCCGCAGACGCGGTACACGCGGTAGGTCCCGCATACCGGCGGGCGCAGCTTCGCTTCGTAGGAGGCGATGTCGCCGGTCGTCATCGGCGCCGGATTGTGCGGCGCACCGCTGACCGTCGCCGCGATCGCCTGGGCGTTCGGCCCGACATAGAAGCTGTCCGGCCCGCGCGCCGCCAGCTTCTCCAGGAACTTCGCGAACACCGGGTTCCTGACCAGCGTCCCGACGGGCTTCGGCTGTCCGTCCGCCTGGTAGAAGATCGCGCGCGCCTCGGCCGAGAGCGCCCCCGTCGCCGGACGGGTCCGCAGCGCATTGTAAAGCCGCGGCGTGATCTTGAAGCCGTCGCGCGCGAGCCGGATCGCCGGTTGGAACAGCGCCGCCCACGGCAGCTTGCCGTAGCGTTCGTGCGCGAGCGCCATCATCCGAACGTTGCCTGGCACGCCGACGCTCTTGCCGCCCGGCTGGGCATCGCTGAACTCCATCGGCTGGCCGTCTTTGTAGAACCACGTCCCGGTCGCCGCATGCGGCGCGGTCTCGCGGCCGTCGAATGTGACCGGCGCTCCGCCCTTGTCGGCATAAACGAGATAGCCGCCGCCGCCGATGCCTGAGCTCTGCGGCTCGACGACGTTGAGCGCGAGCAGGGTCGCGAAGGCCGCATCGGCCGCGCTTCCGCCCTTGCGCAGCATCTCGACTCCGGCCGCTGCGGCCCGTTCGTCGGCGGCACTGACCATCCCCGGCGCTTCTGCCGGCGCCGAGTGCAAAGGACTGGTGCAGCCGCCGAATGCGAGCGCGGCGGCGAGAAGGACGTGACGCAGACGCATCGGCGCGCGCTACCCGCTCCCGACAGCCTCGGCAATGTTGGCGAAGCCGGCGCGCTCCAGCCGATCGAGAAGCCCCGCGGTAATCCGCCGCGCGATGCCCGGGCCCTCGTAGACCATCGCCGAATAGAGCTGGACGAGGCTCGCGCCGGCGCGAATCCGCTCCCATGCGTCGTCCGCGTTGGCGATCCCGCCGACGCCGATCAGAGGAATTTCGCCGCCGCTCGCGCGCCTGAACCGCCGCAGCGCGTCCAGCGCAAGCGGCCTCAGCGGCTGCCCCGAAAGACCCCCTGCCTCTCCGGCATACCGCGACTTCAGCGGCGGCCGAGAGACGGTCGTGTTCGCGACGATGACGGCGGCAATCCCTTGATCGAGCGCCGCGCGCACGATCCGCTCGGGATCGTTCTCCTCGAGGTCGGGCGCGACTTTCAGGAAGATCGGCTTGTCTGATCCAACGCCCTGCACAGCGGCCAGCAATTCCTTGAGAGCGCCCTCGTCCTGGAGCTGCCGCAGACCCGGCGTATTCGGCGAGCTGATGTTGATCGTGAGGTAATGCGCGACGGGGCTCATGGCCTCGATGCCCGCCACATAGTCGGCGATCCGGTCGGCGCTGTCCTTGTTCGCACCGACGTTGACCCCGACGATGCCATTGCCCCAGCGCCGCTTGAGCCGCTCGAGCGCCGCCGTCTGCCCCTGATTGTTGAACCCCATGCGGTTGATCACGGCCCGATCATCCTGGAGCCTGAAGAGGCGCGGCTTCGGATTGCCGGACTGCGGGCGCGGAGTCAGCGTCCCGACCTCGACGAAGCCGAAGCCGAGGTTCAGCATCGGCCCAAACACTTCGGCGTCCTTGTCGAACCCAGCGGCAAGGCCGACCGGGTTCGGAAAGCGCAGCCCGGCGACCGTCGTTTCGAGCTTCGGCGTCCAGTCCGGTTCCGGACTGAAGCCGGTGCCGCTGCGCAATTTGAGCGCCGAAATCGTCGCCCGATGCGCGGTCTCCGCGTCCAGTTTGAACACCAGCGGGCGCAGGAGCGAATAAAGCGACACGGTGCCTCGTCTGTCACCGTGGGCTTTCCTACGCAAATCCCCTGAGTTGAGTTTCCCTGCGCAACGCACTAAATCGGAGCGGAATGCTCCGAATTGCGTTGGACCCACAGTGCGCCTGAGCCACCTCGCTGATTATGCGGTCGTCCTGATGACCGCCGCCGCCCGCCGCCCTGCGGGCGCGCGCCTCAGCGCGACCGAGCTCGCGGCAGACACCGGCGTTCCCCTTCCAACCGCACAGAAGTTGATGGGTCAACTCGCAGCCTCTGGCCTGCTAACCAGTGCGCGCGGCGCCGGCGGGGGCTTCGCGCTTGCGAAGAGCGCGACGGAGATCAGCCTCGCCGACATCGTCGAGGCGGTCGAAGGCCCGATAGCGATGACCGTATGCTCGGAAGGCCGCACCGACTGCGCCCTCGATGCGCATTGTCGAGTGAAGCCCCACATGGGCGTGGTCGGCGATGCGGTGCGCGGGGCGCTGGGCGCAGTGAGCCTTGAAGCGCTCAGTACCCCTGCGAAGGCAGGGGGCCACCCCGGACAAGGAAACATCTGGGCTCCTGCCTCCGCAGGAGCACAGTCCGCATGAACGAAGCCCTCAAGAACCGCGAGCTCAAGGAGAAAATCGCGCAGGATTACGAATGGGGCTTCGTTTCCGACATCGAGCAGGAGTTCGCGCCCAAGGGCCTGTCCGAAGACACCGTGCGCTTCATCTCGGCCAAGAAGAACGAGCCCGAATGGATGCTCGAGTGGCGTTTGAAGGGCTACCGCGCGTGGCTCGAGATGGAGGAGGTCAGCTGGGCCAAGCTCGACATCCCGCCGATCGATTACCAGGACGCATATTATTACGCCGCGCCCAAGGCCAAGCCGAAGCTCGCGTCGCTCGACGAGCTCGATCCCGAAATCCGCCGCACCTACGAGAAGCTCGGCATCCCGATCGAGGAGCAGAAGGTGCTCGCCGGCGTCGAAGGGGCGGCCAAGGTCGCGGTCGACGCGGTGTTCGACAGCGTCTCGGTCGCGACAACCTTCCGCAAGGAGCTCGCCGCCGCGGGCGTCATCTTCCTTTCGATTTCCGAGGCGATCCGCGAGCATCCGGAGCTGGTGAAGAAGTATCTCGGCAGCGTCGTCCCGCAGCGCGACAATTATTTCGCCTGCTTGAACAGCGCGGTCTTCTCCGACGGCACCTTCGTCTACGTGCCGGAGGGCGTGCGCTGCCCAATGGAGCTCAGCACCTATTTCCGCATCAACGCCGAGAACACCGGCCAGTTCGAACGGACTTTGATCGTGGCCGACAAGGGCAGCTACGTCAGCTACCTCGAAGGCTGCACCGCGCCGACGCGCGACGAGCACCAGCTTCACGCGGCCGTGGTCGAGATTTTTGCGCACGAGGACGCCGAGGTGAAATACTCGACGGTCCAGAACTGGTATCCGGGCGACGAGCAGGGCCGGGGCGGAATCTTCAATTTCGTCACCAAGCGCGCGCTGTGCTCGGGCGACCGCTCGAAGGTCAGCTGGACCCAGGTCGAGACCGGCAGCGCGATCACCTGGAAATATCCGAGCTGCATCCTCAAGGGCGAAGGCAGCGTCGGCGAATTCTATTCGGTCGCGGTCACCAACAATTTCCAGCAGGCCGACACCGGCACCAAGATGATCCACATCGGCGCCAACACGCGCTCGACGATCATCTCCAAAGGCATCAGCGCGGGCCGCTCGAACAACACTTATCGCGGGCTCGTCAGGGTGCTCCCGCGCGCGGAGAACGTGCGCAACTTCACCCAGTGCGATTCGCTGCTGCTGGGCAGCGACTGCGGCGCCCACACCGTGCCCTACATCGAGGTCAAGAACCCGACCGCGACCATCGAGCACGAGGCGACGACCTCGAAGATCAGCGACGACCAATTGTTCTACGCGATGAGCCGCGGCCTCGATGCCGAAAGCGCCGTCGCGCTGATCGTCAACGGCTTCGCCCGCGAGGTGCTGAAGCAGCTTCCGATGGAGTTTGCGGTCGAGGCGCAGAAGCTGCTGGGGATCAGTTTGGAGGGGAGCGTCGGCTGATGGATGCTCTGCGGCTCAAGAGGGCACGGCGCAGGATGCGCGGCTACTTCTTCGGGAGCGGGGTAATCCTCGCCATCCTATACCTTCTTATCGCAGCGTTCGTGATCCGAGTATTTGGCGTCGAGCTCACGCAATACGCATCTACGTTGATGTTGGCTGCAGGGGTGATGCTCGGCGGTACGTATGCTCTCATCATGCTGATCTGGCTGATCGCGCATGTGCTTCATCGGATCGCGACTAAGCAGCCTGTTATGGAGATTGAAGACTGATGATGCCGTTGTTGTTTCTCGCTGCGGCGTCGGCCGATCTCGATTCGCTCGATCAGGCGGTGGCGCGGTGCGATCGCGCGGCGGTGAACCCGATGTTCGCGGGCGAGGCACAGCGGCGGAGCGAGTTCCTGCTCGGTGCCTATCGCGAGCAGGCGGCGATC
>DASSOE010000029.1:0-13766 GCA_035700945.1 Sphingomicrobium sp.
ATCGGCGGGTTCCTCAATCATATGCCGAACCCCGCGGCGCGACTTTGAGAACAAGCAGCACCAGCAGGTCCTCCGTGTAGATCACTCGCCAGTCGCCAATCCGAAGCCGGTACAGATCATCGCTGTCTTTCAGCCTCTTTACGTTGTTCGCCAGCGAAGCGGGATCTGTCGCAAGCTGTTCGACCTTCGCACGAATTCGTCGGGAGGTAGCCTGATCCATGCGCATGAGCGCCTTCGCAGCTGCCCGCCCATATTCCACGCGCTTAGGCACGGACTGCACATGTAGTACTATCAGTTATAAGCCTCAAGTACGATTCGTGTAGAATGCGAAGGTTCTCCTTGCCTTTCCAAGCGGCAGAATGACAGTCTGCACCCATGCGCCGCCTGATCCTGCTTCTGCTCACATTCCTGATCGCCGCGCCTGCTTCGGCAGCCGATCACGGCGCGATCCTCATCTTCTCCGGTACGACTGGCTACCGGCACGAATCGATCCCCGCCGGGATCGCTGCCGTCACCGCCATCGCGGAAAAGCGCGGCCTCTCAGTCGAAGCGAGCGAGGACCCGAACGTCTTCTCGCCCGACAGCCTCAAACGCTTCCGCGCGATCGTCCTGCTGAGCTGCACCACCGATCCGAAGGACCCCGCGTCCGAGTGGCTGACGGGCAGCCGTCGCGATGCGCTCCAGCAGTTCGTCCGCCGCGGCGGCGGCGTCCTCGCCATCCACGCGGCGGCGGACTCGCACTATCACTGGCCGTGGTACGGCGAGCTGATCGGCGCCCATTTCGCGCGCCATCCGCAGGGCACGCCGACGGGCACCGTCCGCACCCTCGCCACCGGAGAGACCCGCAGCCGCACCGACGAATGGTACTATTTCGACGATTACGACCCGACCTCGCACCTGCTGGTGACGCTCGACCCGCAATCGATCGGCGAGAAGGACGTGAACCCGAACCCGATGAGCTGGACCCGCAAGGTGGAGGGCGGTCGCGTCTTCTACACCGCGATGGGGCACACGACGGCGAGCTATTCCGAGCCCTGGTTCCTGAACCACCTCGCCGATGGTTTCGACTGGGTCATGGGGGAAAAATGAAGGACGGGGATTCGCTATCGTCTCGACACAGCCCGCAAAGCTGACCTCGGGAGGGTGGGTCATCTCATCAGGTTCGACCGCCAGATCCTAGTGGCAGGAATGGGTGGAAAGCAGACATTTACGGTCTGGCTTCTCCTTCGCCCTTGTAGCAGTGAGTCGTGCCCCAAACCGTCTGCTTCCCCGGTTCAATCTCTCGGAAGTTTATGGCGAGGTGGTCGTCGATCTCTTCAATGTCATCGTCGCCAAACACCTCCCGCTCCTTGTCGATTTCGACAACGCGAAGCCCGTGATATTCAACATCTCGAACGAGTAGCATCCGCGCAGCTTCCTCGTCTGGTGCCAGCGCTATCATCCAGCCGCACGCGCCGTGGGCCGATTCAGGCAGGATGTCCTGCTCCTCGTCTCCGCGCTCGAACGTCACCATCGCGACCCACCAACGCCCATTAGTCATGCCTTAAGCTGAGGTTAGGGGCTGTCCCCGTCAATGCCCGCAATGGGTCTCGAAAGCTGCCATTGGCGCTCGCGTCAAATTCGCCCCTTTCCTACCGGCACATTTCTGTGTTCCACAGAGCGGATGAACCGTAAACGCGCATCCGTCCTTGGCCCCAGGCTCGTTCGCCTCGCGCGCACGCACGCGCGCACGATCGTTGCGATCGCTGCGTTTCGCACCTGTGCCGGCTTGCTGGCGGCTCTCTGTCTTGCAACGCCCGCGCTCGCCGAGCCGATCCTTCTCAAGCCAGCGCAGGTCTTCGACGGAGTCGACCCGCATCCGCACCCCGGCTGGTCGGTGCTCGTCGACGGCGACAAGATCGCGGCGGTGGGCCCGAACCTCGGCATTCCTGCCGGCGCGAAAGTCATCGACCTGCCGGGCACGACCCTGATCCCGGGCCTCATCGAGGGCCACTCGCACCTCTTCCTCCATCCCTACAACGAGACCTTGTGGGACGATCAGGTGCTTCACGAGCCGCTCGCGCTCCGCACCGCGCGCGCGGTGGTCCATGCCGAGAAGACGCTCGACGCCGGCTTCACCACCGAGCGCGACCTCGGCACCGAGGGCGCGGGCTATGCCGACGTCGGCATCAAGCAGGCGATCGACCAGGGCATCGTCCCCGGCCCGCGGCTGCTCGTCGCGACCAAGGCGATCGTCGCCCGCGGCGCCTACGGCCCGAAAGGCTTCGAGCCCGGCCTTGCAATCCCGCAGGGCGCGCAGGAAGTCGCCGGGGTCGAGGAGATGATCCGCGCCGTGCGCGACCAGGTCGCCGGCGGTGCGACAATCATCAAATTCTATGCCGACTATCATTGGGGCAAAGGGGAGCCGAGCCGCACCACCTTGTCGCAGGCCGAACTCGACGCCGGGACTGCCGCGGCCCACGACGCCGGCCGCCTCGTCGCCGTGCACGCCTCCACCGCGGAAGGGATGCGCCGCGCGGTCGCCGCGGGCGTCGACACGATCGAGCACGGCTACGGCGGGACCGCTGACGTGTTCAAGGCGATGGCCGCGAAGAATATCGCGCTGTGCCCGACCATCGCCGCTTCGGAAGCGTACGCCCGCTATTTCCAGCACTGGAACGGCCAGGAGCCGGCGCCGGAGAGCGTGCAGGAGAACCGCCGCTCCTTCCAGCTGGCCATGAAGGCCGGAGTCCCGATCTGCATGGGCGGCGACGTCGGCGTGTTCGCGCACGGCAAGAACTGGCTCGAGATGGAGGCGATGCAGCGCGCCGGAATGCCCGCGTCGCAGGTGATGATCGCCGCCACCTCCGGCAACGCGCGCATCTTCCACCTGAGCGACCGCGGCCAGTTGAAGCCCGGCCTTCTCGCGGACCTCGTCGCGGTCGATGGCGATCCGACGGAGGACGTCTCCGCGGTCGAGCACGTCCGCTTCGTGATGAAAGGAGGCCAGATTGTCCGGCAGCAATAGCGAGCTTGGCCGCCGCGCCTTCCTCGGCAGCGGCCTCGCGGTGATCGCCGGGGCAGCGGCGGCGCAATCCGACCCGACGCCTTATTCATCCGATCCGAATGCCGTCTTGTGGCCGGCCGAAGAACGGTTCGCATTGTGGCCGGGGCCGCCGCCCGGCGCCCCCGCGAGCAAGATCGTCCCCGACTGGACGATGAACAATGCGCCGCCCAACCGCGAGTTGTGGGTGCGCGGGGTGGCCTCGCCCGAAGTCCATGTCTTCCGAGCGCCGCACCCGGACGGCTCGTCGCTGCTCGCGCTGCCCGGCGGCGGCTACGGCTTCCTGTCGGTCCAGAACGAGGGGATCGACGCCGCCCAGCGCTTCAACGCCGAGCGCACGACCGTCTTCGTCCTGACCTATCGTCTGCCGTCGGAAGGCTGGGCGAACCGTAGCCTCGTCCCGCTCCAGGACGCGCAGCGGGCGATGCGGCTGATCCGCGCGCGCGCCGCGGACCTGAAGATCGACCCGGCCCGCCTGGGCGTCCTCGGCTTCTCCGCCGGAGGCCATCTCGCGGCGGACCTGGCCGTCTCGGCCAACGCACGGACCTACGCACCCGTGGACGCGGCGGACACGCTCTCCGCGCTCCCAGCTTTCGTGGGCCTCGTCTATCCCGTGACGACGCTCGAACCGGCAAAGTCCGAGGGCGGATCGCGCGCCAATTTGCTCGGCGCGAACGCCTCCGCCGAGCTGATCGCCGCCCGCTCGCCGCTTCTCCACGTCGACTCGGCAACCCCGCCGAGCTTCGTCGCCGCGGCGTTCGACGATGGGACGGTGCCGATCGGCAACAGCCTCGACTGGATCGCCGCGTGCCGGAAAGCCAAGCTTTCGGTCGAAGCCCACCTCTTCGCCGAGGGCGGGCACGGCTTCGGCTTCCACCTGCCGGGCAGCAATCCCGGCTCGCGCTGGCCCGACCTGTTCGCGCTATGGATGCGGCAGCACGGGGGATAGCGCGAACCGTCATTGCGAGGAGCGCGAGCGACGAAGCAATCCAGTGCGGCGGCTGGATTGCTTCGCTGCGCTCGCAATGACGACTACCGGTTCACCGTCTCCATGCCGCGTGCGTGGTAGCGCTCGCCGGCAGCGGCGCCGGGTGGAAGGATCGCGTCGAGCCGCTCCAGGTCCGCATCGCCCAGATCGACATCCAGCGCGCCGATGTTCTGGTCGAGATATTTGACGTGCTTGGTGCCGGGGATCGGGACCACGTCCTCGCCCTGCGCCAGCACCCAGGCGAGCGCGAGTTGCGCCGTCGTGCAGCCCTTCTCCTTCGCCATCGCTTCGACCTCGCCGACGAGATCGAGGTTCTTCGCGAAATTCTCGCCCTGGAAACGCGGGTGGTTCTTGCGGAAATCGCCTTCGGGGAAGTCGTCGGGCGACTTGAACTGACCCGTGAGGAACCCGCGCCCGAGCGGCGAATAAGCGACATAGCCGATGCCCAGCTCGCGGACCGTCGGCAGAACCTCGGCCTCCGCGTCGCGGCTCCACAACGACAGCTCGGTCTGGATGGCGGTGATCGGCGACGTCGCATGGGCCGCACGGATCGTCCTGGGAGCGGCCTCGGAGAGGCCGAGGAAGCGGATCTTTCCTTCGTCCTTCAGCCGCGCCATTTCCCCGACCGTGTCCTCGATCGGAACGGTCGTGTCGACGCGGTGCTGATAATAGAGGTCGATCGTCTCGATCCCGAGGCGCTTCAGGCTCGCCTCGCACGCGGAACGGACGTATCGTGGGTCGCCGCGGACTCCGAGGAACTCGCCGTTCGGCCCCCGCACATTGCCGAACTTGGTCGCCAGGAAAACGTCGTCGCGGCGATCGCGGATCGCGCGCCCGACCAGCTCCTCGTTCGCGCCCCAGCCGTACATGTCGGCGGTGTCGAGGAAGGTCACGCCGCGGTCGAGCGCATGATGGATGGTCGCGACCGACTCCTGCTCGCTCCCGCCGACGTAGAATTCGCTCATGCCCATGCAGCCGAGGCCGATCGCCGACACTTCCGGCCCGTCGCGGCCGAGCCGACGCTTCTCTATTCCGAACATGCGCTTCTCCCTTTCTCGTGCCCGCCGAGCCGGCGGCGCGCTTCGCCGAGGTCAAATGGGATCGCCACCCGCTTGTGACGACCGGACCGACCGGCAATGATCGACACTTCCGAACGGCTGACCCCGAGCGCTTTGGCGAGCAGCCTGACGACAGCATCGTTTGCGATGCCGTCGGCCGGCGGCTCCGCGACGCGGATCTCGAGCTCCTCGCGTCCGTCCGCGGCGGCGCGCCAGCCGCCAATGCCCGGCTTCGCCGAGCGGGGGGTGACGCGGATGACGAGGACGTTTGTCAATCCATCGCCATCGCAGGGCCGCCAGTGCCCACCTTGTTGCCGCGCTTCATGAAGAACAGCAGCGGCAGGATCGCGAAGCTGACGATCATCATCAGCTTGAAATCGTCGAGATAGGCGATGAACAGCGCCTGCTTGTTGATGAGTGCATTGATGTAGGCGAGCGCGGCCGGACCCGCGACCGGGATCGCGGTCTGCAGGATCTCCGGATTGGCGGTTGGGATCGACTGCTGCGTGATCTGCGCGGCGAGGTCGGCATGGCTGACCTGCGACATCCGCACCAGCTGCGTGCTGACGACCGAGATGCCGACCGAACCGCCGACGTTGCGGGCAAGGTTGAGAAGAGCGGCGCCGGTAGTCCTGTACTTCGTCGCAAGCGTTTCGAAAGCGAGCGTCTGCAACGGCACGAAGATGAGGCCCAGACCCAGACCCTGCACGACCCCGCTGGTGATGACCGGGGTCGAAGGCTGGTCGATCGCGAAACCGGTCATCATGTGCAGCGAGACGCCCATCAGCACGACGCCGATTCCGACCAGCAGCCGGGCGTCGATCTTGCCCGTCAGCCGCCCCGCGATCAGCATCGAGAACAAGGTCCCGATCCCGCGCGGCGCCGTCAGGAAGCCCGACTGAAGCACCGAATAGCCGTACAGGTTCTGGAGGAGCGGCGGCAGCAGCGCGAGGCCCGCGAGCAGAAGCACGCCGGTCACCACCATGAACACCATGCTGGTGGCGAAATTGCGATCGGTGAACATGACGCGGTCGAACAATGGGTGCCTGGCGGTGATCATGTGGACGAGGAACATCCAGCCCGCCGCGATCGCAATCCCCGCCTCGACGATGATTTCCCAGCTGGAGAACCAGTCCTTCTGCTCGCCGCGGTCGAGGCAGAACTGAAGCGCGGCCAGCGCGATGGCGAGCAGCGCGAAACCGAACATGTCGAACTTGCGATCGTGGGTCTCGGTCTTGGGCATGAACCGCGCCATGATGAGGATGCACAGCGCGCCGACGGGCAGGTTCACCAGGAACACCCAGCGCCAGTTGTAATTGTCGGTCAGCCACCCGCCGAGCACCGGCCCGAGGATCGGCCCGATCATCACGCCGCCGCCGAACAGCGCCATCGCCTGCCCGTGCTTCTCGCGCGGGTTGATGTCGAACAGGGTCGCCTGCGCGAGCGGGACGATGAACGCGCCGCCGACGCCTTGGAATGCGCGGAACAGCACCATTTCGCCGAGCGAGGTCGCCGTTGCGCAGAGCATCGAAGCAATGGTGAACAGCACGACCGAGATGAGGAGCAGCCGCTTCCGCCCGACCCGATCGGCGAGCCAGCCGCTGATCGGCAAGGCGATCGCGGAGGCGACGATGTAGCTGGTCAGCACCCAGTTGATGGTGTCGATGCTGGCGTTGAGGCTCGCCTGCATGTGCGGCAGCGCGACGTTGGCGATGGTCGTGTCGAGCACCTGCAGAAGCACGGCCGCCATCACACCGACGGTGACGATCAGCCGCTCGCCCGTCGGCAGCGGGTGTGTCGCAACATTGGCCGGAGTGTCGGCCATCGGCCGGCTGCTACTTCTTGCCTTGGTCGAAATAGACGGTCGCGTTGACAGACAGGCCCGCGATCATCGGCTTTGCGGGCGTGCCGTCGAACGCGATCCGCACCGGCACGCGCTGCGTCACCTTGACCCAGTTGCCGTTCGCGTTCTGCGCCGGCAGCAGCGAGAATTCGCTTCCCGTCCCCGCGCCGATGCTTTCGACGTGGGCGTCGAACTCCTGGCCTGAATAAGCGTCGACCTCGATTGTCGCGCGCTGCCCCGGCATCATCCGGCCGACGTCCTTCTCCTTGAAGTTCGCCTCAACCCAGGCCGTCGAGCTGTGGACGAGCGACAGCATGCCCAGGCCCGTCACCGCCATCTGGCCGACCTGGAGGTTGTCGGCATTCTCGACGACGCCGTCCATCGGCGCGCGGACGGTGGTGCGCTCGAGGTCGAGCCTGGCCTTGTCGACGGCCGCTTTCGCCTGCGCGATCTGCGGCTGCTCGCCGGGCGCGAGCGCAGCGTGGGCGTTGGCCGCGCGCGCCCTGGCATCCGCGACCTCCTGCTCGGCTGTCTTCACCTCGTTGAGCGCATCCTCATAGTCGGCGCGCGTCGTGAAGCCCTGCTTGAGCAGAGCCTGCTGCCGCGCGAGCGCGTTCTTCTTGATCTCGAGGTTCGCCTGCTCACCGACGATGTCGGCGCCGGTCCCCGCCGCCTGAGTCCTCAGCTGCGTCGTCTGGAGCTGCGCGGCGGCGAGCTGGGCCTGCGCCTGCTCGAGCGCGACCTGGTAAGGTTGCGGGTCGATGCGGAACAGCACCTGCCCGCGCTTTACATGGTCGCCGTTCTTGACCAGCACCTGTGCGATGGGCCCATTCACCTGCGCGCTGACAGACACGATGTCCTGCTTCACATAGGCATCGTCGGTCGACACGCTGTCGCCGCTGACGAGCCAGTAATAGCCGCCGCCGATCAGCAGCAGCACCGGCACGATCAGCATCAGGATCGCGCGCGTCGTGCCCATTCCTTTGGGCAGCTTGATCTTCCGCTTCGGCTTCGGGGCGTCCGCGGCGTCCGCTCCGGTCAGCGGTTCGGTTGCCATCTTGTTCATTGGTTCGATGCCCTGTTCGTTGCTGCACAGCGGCCGGCATTCTCACGCGCCTGTGCCAGTACCTTGCGAGTGATTTCGATGTCTTCGGCGTCGATTCCGGCAAACGCCTGATCCACGAGCTCGGCGCCCACCGCGCGAAGCTTTTCGACGAGCGGGGCTGCCTCCGCCGTGACGTGCAGCCGCCACGCCCGGCGATCCTCCGGGTCGCGCGTTCGCTCGACCAGTTTCGCTTCCTCGAGCCGGTCGACGATCCGACACAAGGTGATCGGCTCGAGCTCGAGCAGGTCGGCGAGCTCGACCTGCCGCAGCCCCGGCCTGCGGCTGAGCTTGAACAGCACTTTCCACTGCGCACGCGTGACGCCGAGCCCGACCGCGAGGCGGTCGAACGCCTTGCGCAGCACATGCGCCGTCTCTCCGATTTCGAATGGGAGGGTTTCCATAGGCCGCGGATATAATAAGGGTGCTTATGATGTGCAATGCTGCAGCAGCGGGCAAGTTCCTGCGCGGGCCGAATCTTGATGAAGGCCAATGTTGCGCAGCGCGGTCGGCGGCTGTCGCCGATGCGCTACAGCGCAGCGCGCTCCAACGCTTCGGCATGCCCCCGGCATGCCGGCCTTGGAGCGGGTAACGGGAATCGAACCCGTGCGTTCAGCTTGGGAAGCTGACAGGCTACCATTACATCATACCCGCGCCTGTGCGCCGTGAGTTAGGTGCGCCGCAAATCGCAGTCAACGAATCCGTCAGATTCCCCCCTCCACCGGCTCGTACCCTGCCGCTCGCAGCCGTTCCGACAGTTCCTGCCCCGTCGCCCGCGCCAGCTCTCCGTCTTCGGAGCGGATGACGAAATTGGCGCCGTGGCCGCCGTCCCTGAAGAACGGATAGCTGCCGATCGCGACGCCCGGGTGCGCGGCTTCGGTCTCGCGCAGCAGATCGGCGACGTCGCTTTCGGCCGCGCGCGCGCCGATCGTGACCGAAACCACCGGCCGCCCGCCCTCGAGCTTGCCGGTGAGCGACTCGATCATGCTCGCGGCGATCGCCGGCACGCCGGCGAGGATGTAGATGTTCCCGACCCTGATCCCGGGCGCGCCCGAATAACGGTTGTCGAGCAGCTCGGCACCCTCGGGCGTCCGCGCCATCCGCAGCCGCGCTTCGGTCAGGCCGCCCGGGCGATCGCGATAATAAGCCTCCAGGATCGCGCGCGCCTGCGGATGGACGGTCACCGGCACCCCGAGCGCCGCGGCGATCGCATCGACCGTGATGTCGTCGTGCGTCGGGCCGATCCCGCCCGTCGTGAACAGGTAATCGTGCCGCGCTCGAAGCGCGTTCACCGCCTCGCCGATGCGCTCCATGTCGTCGGGCACCACGCGCACCTCGGCCAGCCTGATCCCCTGATCGTTGAGCCAGGTCGCGAGCTGCGCGACATTCCTGTCCTGAGTCCGGCCCGAGAGAATCTCGTCGCCGATCACCACCAGCGCCGCGGTCCAGGTGCGATCAGGTGCCATGGCCGATGCCCTAAACCGCTCCTGTCCGAGTGCAACAGGCTTGCAGCTGCGCTACCGGTGTAATACAGCGCTACATATGTAGCTACTCCTGCAACGGAAGAGATTGCACAGATGCTGTTTCCTTTGCTCGCGCTCGCGGCAGTCCAGACTTTCACCGCCGGAACGCCGGCATTCGACCCGCGAAGCCACAAGCGCGAGCTTGCCGGCACACCGGCGCAGGTGCTCGTGTTAGGCAGCCCGCACCTCTCGCAGCTCCCGAAGAAGCTCGACCCGAAAATGCTCGGCCCGCTCCTCGACCGGCTCGCCGGGTTCAGGCCGGACGTGATTGCGATCGAGAACATCTCCGGCGAGCAGTGCGACACGCTGAAGCGCTTCAAGTCGCAGCATGGCGATGCGTGGGATGGCTATTGCTGGGACACCGACGAGATCGAGAAGGCGACCGGTCTCACCGTCGACCAGGCGCTCGGCAAGATTGGCCGCACGCTCGCCTCGTGGCCTGATGAGCCGACGCCCGCGCGGCGGCGGCGCCTCGCCATGCTGTTCCTCGCCGCGAACGACCGTCCCTCGGCGCAGGTACAGTGGCTCCAGCTCGCCCCCGCGGAGCGTGTTGCCGCGGATGGCCTGACCGCCGGGATGGTCGAGATCCTCGAGCGCAAGGGCAAGCCGCTCAACGAGAGCATCGACGTCGCCGCCGCGCTCGCGGCGCGCCTCGGGCTCGAGCGGCTGACCCTGATGGACGACCACACCGCCGACTGGGCATTCGACGAGGAGAGCCCCGAAGGGCAGGCCTATGCCAAGGCGCTCCGGAGCGTGTGGGACGCAAAGCCCACGCCGGGGGTGCGCACGAAATACGACCAGCTCGAGGCGCATCTCGACACGCCGGCCGAGCTGATCGGCTTCTATCGCTTCCTCAACGATCCCGAGACGCAGCGCGCGACGATTGCTTCAGACATGGGCGCGGCCGCGCACGTCGCGTCCGCCCAGCCCTACGGTCGCGAGTACGTCTCCTGGTGGGAAACGCGGAACCTCAGGATGACCGCCAACGTCCACGCGGCGTTCCAGCACAAGCCCGGTGCGCATGTCCTCGTCATCGTCGGCGCCACCCACAAGGGCTATCTCGACGCCTATCTCGACATGATGCAGGACGTCCGCCTCGTCGACGCGATGCAATTCCTGAAATGATCGCGGATCGCAGGGTGCAATTTCGGCCTGCTGCGACTAATTTGGGCGCATGACCCAATATATCAGCGTCGCCATCGACGACGACCGTGCCGAATCGCGCAACGGCGTCATCAAGCTCCACGGGCCGGAGGCTTTCGCGGGGATGCACCGCGCCGGCCAGCTCGCCGCGAGCATCCTCGACGCGCTCGCCCCGCACGTGGCGCCCGGTGTGACGACGCAGGAGCTCGACGAGATCGTCTATCGAATGACGCTCGAGGGCGGCGGCGTCCCCGCCACGCTCGGCTACCGCGGCTACACCAAGAGCTGCTGCGTCTCGATCAATCATGTCGTGTGCCACGGCATCCCGGGCGAGCGCGCGCTCAAGGAAGGCGACATCGTCAATATCGACGTGACGCCGATCGTCGACGGCTGGCACGGCGACACCAGCCGCATGTACCTCGTCGGCGATGTGCCGCTCAAAGCGCGCAAGCTGGTCGACGTAACCTACGAATGCATGATGCTCGGCATCGCGCAGGCGAAGCCCGGCAATCACCTCGGCGACATCGCGAACGCGATCCAGCAGCATGCCGAAGCTCGGCGCTACAGCGTCGTGCGCGATTTCTGCGGCCACGGCGTCGGGCGCCTGTTCCACGACAGCCCCGAAGTGGTCCACGCCGGCCGCCCCGGCACCGGTCCCGAGCTCAAGCCGGGCATGATCTTCACGGTCGAGCCGATGATCAACACCGGCCGACCCGACGTAAAGGTGCTCGACGACGGGTGGACCGCGGTCACCCGCGACCGCTCGCTGTCGGCCCAGTTCGAACATTCGATCGGGATCACCGACAGCGGCTGCGAGATTTTCACGAAGAGCCCGGCCGGCCTCGACAAGCCGCCTTACGCCTGAATGCGGGACGGAGCGCGGCAGCCGAGGCACGCCGCGCGGCCGCTCCGCCTAGAACGCCACGATCAGCACACTCAGCATGAGCAGCTTGAAGACGACGATTCCGGAAACGATCGCCACCGTCGCGGCGTCGAAATCGTATTTGCCGGCGCCCCCGGAAAGGTCGACCTCGGCATAGGCCTGCGCTGCACGGCCGGCGGGTTCCGGCGCGGCTGACGCTCCGCGGTACGCGAACCGGCTGGCTTGAACCTGGGTAACCGGCTGCTCGCGCAAGTCGGTCTGGGTAGTCACTTGATCCTCCTCTTGAAAAATTGGCTCATCTTTTTAGCGTCTCGCCGCACCGTCTCACATCGCGCTAGCCCTCTCCCGATGCGCTTTGCCGTGCCCGGAATTGGCGACGGCGATGACGTGCAGCTCGCGCAGGCAACCTTCGTCGTCGGGCCACAGCAACGCCTGGCCGGCACGAAGGCCGACCACGCCCGCTCCCAGCCGCGACGCGATGCTCAGGGCGAAGCTCGTCCGACAGACCGTCGGGTGAAGCAGCTGGCGGAAGCTGCGGTCGGCGGCGCCGAACCGGAATTCGACATAGCTGTTCATCCCCACCTGGTCGGCGTCGCGCACAGGATCGCTCAGCTTGCTCGCCATTTTCAGCTTCTTGAGCAGAAGCAGCGAGGCGAGGTCGTCGTCGATGCCCGACGCGATCATGCTCAGATAGAAGACCTCGCTGTCGCGGACCGCGAACTCGACGCCCTCATTGATCTTCGCCCATGCCGAAGCATAGATTTCGGCGGGCGTCCGCTGCGGATTTCCAAGCCGCTCGAACATTGCCGCACCCCTCACCGGCCGAGCCGCGCCGCCGCCATCCGGCGGTCGATCAGCGCCAGCTCCTCCACCCGTGCCCGCAGCGCCCGCGCGCGACGGAAGATCTTCCCTTCGAGCGATTTGAAGTGCGGGTTCGAAGTGAAGAACCTGAACCCGCCGGGGCCGCGAACGGCGACTCCGACAACACCTTTGTCGGCCTCGATGACGAAACGATCTGACAATCCAGCCTCCCATGTGCATGCAGCCGCGGGCGGGCGACGCCGGCCCACGGTCAAATCTCGTTTGAGCTTCGGAAAATCGCTGCCCCGCGGCAGCGGTAGCGGCGCCCTCCCCGCGCTCCTCGCGGAGCGTGGCGGCGCCTAGGCGCGTGCGGTGCTGCTGCCGGCGTGCAGTTCAGGCTGGATGTCGGTGCGCTTGAACATGGTAAGTGCGATATGGATCCAGGTTGTTGGAAATCAAGCTCAAGTCATCGTGCCCAAATTCTCGTCAGGCTGACGCGATCACCTGCCAAAGCAGCCAACAGAATGCGAAGAACGCCAGGACGAGTGCGGCAATGGTGATGACGTCCCCCGCGGAATAGCGAAGCTGCCGCTTGTGCGCCTTGAGGAAAATCTCGAGCTGCCGGCGAAGCGACTCGTCGGAGGCGAGGAGTTGCATCTCGACGTAGCGGGCGTGTCTGAGATGATTGAGAATTTCGCCGGTTTGACTTGCAGAAATGTCCGGATAGCGCGCGATCAGCGATCGCACGCGGTCGGCGGATGCGAGCCGCGCTTGGGCGGCGGCGACGTTCTTCAACACCTGGTTTTCGAGATGTGCGGGCCAGACCGACATTATTCACCTCTTCGGCAGCGGCGCGACCGATGCCAGTGCGGCAATGCCGCAACGGCGGCGCGACCTTGATCGGGAAAGCGCCCTCTCAGGGGCGCGGCTTCACGCGAGCCCTGGTCTCGTGCGCCGGGGCGCACGCCAGGGCCTAACGCCGTGCGGTGCTGCTGCCGGGGTGCAACTCGCGTTGCGCGATATCGAAGCGTTCGGTCATGGTTCCAACTATAGATGAAGATTCCGCAATGTCAAAGAACCAAAGCCTTCTTTAGCTGTTCTGAATCTCTATGTTTTGTTATCTAATAGGAATCTAAAATGTTCCAAATAGAAGTCGTTTTTGGAATATTTTAGTACCCGTTCTGCTGAACCTCTGCGCGGTATCTCATGGCGCAGCCATGCGCCGGCCCCATGAGCGCCGGCGTGAATCATAAATCGAACAGCCGTTCGTCGACCGGTCGAAAAGACCCCTGCGTCACTTGACGGCGCCGGTTATCCCTTTGATCAAGCGCCGGGAACTCGGGGGAACGAATGCTCGAAATCACTGATCTGTCGCACACTTA
>DASSOE010000030.1:0-10189 GCA_035700945.1 Sphingomicrobium sp.
TGGGCTGGCAGCGAGCAACCGGGATCAACAGCGTCGCCGGACCGGGCGACAGGGACGGCTACAGCAACCTGTCCGCCCGCCTGCGCGGCACGTGGAAGCCCGCGTCGTTCGTCGAATTCGGAGCAGTGGCGCTCGCGCTCACGGGCCGGAGCGAATTCGACGGCTTCGATCCGGTCACCTTCGCCCATGCCGATACGCTCGACAGCAGCCGCAACCGGCTCATCGCGGGACGGCTGTGGAGCGCCATCGGCAAGGAGACGTCGCCGTGGAGCGTGCAGCTGGCCACATCCCTGCTCGGCTCCTCCAACCGCAACGATCTGGCCGACAACCCGCTCAACCGCACCAGCGGGACGCGCCGGACCTTCAGCGGGCAGGTGGAGCGCCGCTTCGTGACCGGCGCCGTCGAACAGAGCCTGATCGCCGCGGCCGAAGTCGAACGTGAAACCTTTCAGGCCCGCGGCACGCTTTCGGGCCTCTCGACCGACCAGCAGCAGAGCCGCAGGCATCGTTCGCTGACCGGCGAATGGCGCGCCCAGGCACAAGGCATCACCGCGGACGTCGCGCTGCGGCGGGATTGGTTCAACCGATTCAGGGACGCGACGACGCTTCGCGCATCGGTGCTCGCGGCGCTCGGCGGCGGGTTTTCGGTTGCCGGCTCCTATGGAGAAGGGATCGCACAGCCCACCTTCTTCGATCTCTATGGATTTTTTCCGAACAATTTCGTGGGAAATCCTTCTCTTCGACCGGAAAACTCACGAGGGTTCGAAGCTTCGTTGCGTTTCCGCCGGTCTGCGGTGTCGGCATCGCTGACGGCATACCGGCAGCGGCTCCACGACGAGATCGTCACCATTTTTCCGCCGCCGGCCTTCCTTGGAACCACCGTCAACCTCGACAGCACCAGCGTGCGCCAGGGTTTTGAAGCCGAATTCGCCTGGCATTTCAGCGACGGGCTCCGGCTCGGCGCGAGCTACGCCTACCTCGATTCCACCGAGCCGGAGAGCGCTTCTGGAGCCCAGGTACGAGAGCTAAGGCGCCCGAAGCACAGCGGCTCCGTCGCGCTCGACGGCGCATCGGGCCGGTTCAGTTACGGCGCGAGCGTCGCTTATGTGGGGCGGCATTTCGACAGCAGGGACACCTTCCCGTTCGACCGGGTCGGCCTAGCTTCCTATTGGCTCGCGGACGCGCGGATCGCCTTTTCGATCGGGCGCGGCATCGCGCTGTTCGCGCGCATCAGCAACGCCTTCGACCAGCATTATCAGGACGCGTTCAGCTATCGAACCGAGCCGCGCGGAGTCTTTGCCGGGATCAGGCTGGCGGGTCGGCGATCATCGCCGTGAAATTGGCCTCGGCGGCGAGCTTGCCGTCGACCAGGGCCCGGCCGGCGAACTTGCACACGCTCGCGCGCTTCTGCACGAATTCGACCTCGAGTCGAAGCAGCACGCCCGGCTCGACGGGGGCACGGAATTTGGCGCCGTCAATCGCCATGAAATAGACGAGTTTCCCCGAGCCGGCGAGGCCGAGCGCCTCGACCGCGAGCACGCCCGCGGCCTGCGCCAGCGCTTCGACGATGAGCACCCCGGGCATGATCGGGCGCGCGGGGAAATGGCCCTGGAAAAAGGGCTCGTTGATCGTCACCGCCTTGATCGCGACGATCCCCTTGTCAGGATCGAGGCTCTCGACGCGGTCGACGAGGAGCATCGGATAGCGATGCGGCAGCGCTGCCATGACCCGCCGGATATCCAGCGGACCCAGTGCACTGCCGCTCGCTTCTGCCATGCGGCTTAGCGGCCCTGCGGCTGCGTTGTCGCCGGCGCGGTGGTCCCGAGCGTCGGCAGCGCGGCATTGAGGGCCGCGAGCACGTCGTTGGTCACGTCCACATTCTGCGCCGTCGCGAGCGTCGCTCCAACCTCCATCAGCACGTTCGCGCCGCGGCGCGTCATCACCTGCTGGTAGATCGGGCCGAGCTTGTCGCTGATCTGCTTCTGGATGTACTGTTGGTTGCGCTGGATCTGCTGCTGCTGGCCGGAGAGCTCCTGCGCAGCCTGCTGGCGCTTGGTTTCCCACGCTTTGACGCGGGCCTGGAGCGCCGCATCGGGCTCCTTGCCCTTCAGCGCGTCGACCGCGGCCTGGATAGACTGCTGCTCGGTCTGGAGCGGGGTCGTCAGGGACTTTTCGCGCGCCTGATAGGACTGGACCTGGCTGCGAAGCGCGGCTGCCGCCGTCTTGCAGGCGGTGCAGTCACTGGTGACGCGGTCGAGGTCGACGACGGCGACCACCGCGGCCGGGACGGCCTGCGCGCTCGCGGCGGCGGGCGCAAGGAGAGCGGCGGCAAAGGCCGCGGAAAGGAAAAAGGTCTTCATCAGAATGCGGTTCCTACGTTGAATGTGAAGAGTTTGGGATCGTCGCCCTTCTGGAAGACGATGGCCTTGGCGAGATCGAGCCGGAGCGGCCCGAACGGCGAAATCCAGTTGACACCGACGCCGACGGAAACACGCGGCTTGGGAGAGTTGCCGAGGAACACCTCCTTGACCCCAGGGAGCGCGACGAACTTGGTCGGGTCGAAGACGTTGCCGCTATAGTCCTTGCTGCAATCGGGAGTCGGGCTGTTGAACGGAACCAGGCCGGTAGTTCCGTTGGCCGGTGAGCAGAAAGCCACGATATCGGTCAGCGGCGGCTTGGTGATGCTCCACAGCGAGCCTGCGTCGACATAGACCGACGGGCGCAACCCAAGGCTCTTGATGCTCGCGCTGACCGGGACCTCGAGCTCGGCGCGGGCGAGATAGAAGGCCTTGCCGCCGATCGCGTCATTGACCTGGTTGTTGACGTCGAGTTCCGCGAGATTGCCTTCGGCGTCATAAGGGATGCGCACGACACGCGGGCCGATGCCGCGAATGTCGAAGCCGCGAATGCTCGAATTGAAAAAGCGGTCGGTAATGCGGATCGGATCGCGCCCAGGCCCGGGCGCGTCCTGCAGCGCCTTGATGTACCCGCCTTCCCCGTGCAGCGACAGGATCCAGCTGCCGAAGCTGTGGAACTTGGTCGCGTAGGCCTGGGTGCGGAGGAAACGGACGTCGCCGCCGAGCCCGGCGAAATCCTGGCTGAACGTGATTTGCTGGCCGCGGGTCGGATGGATCCCGTCGGTGTCGTCGTAGAGCGTCGAAATGCCGACCAGCGACGTCAGCCGCTTGCCCACTTCGTCGCACAAATAGGTCCCGGCGATCCGCGGGTCGCACTGGAGCGGTTCCGGCCCGGTCCCATCGGGGTCGCGATAGAAGGTGCTCTTGTCGAGGCTGATCTTGTCGTTGCTGAGCAGGTAGCGGGTGCCAAAATTCCAATATTCGCTGAGCGGGAAGCCGGTCCTCACCCCGATCCCGGTGCTGACCTGCTTGTAGGTCGTGTTGCGGTCGTTCCCGATATAGTTGAAGCTGCTGTAATCGCGGCGGAAAACCTGCGCGCCCAGAAGGATCGGCTTGTCGAGGAAATAGGGGTCGGTGAATCCGGCCGAGATCGACTTGGAGAACAGGGACCAGTTGACCGAGGCGTCGAGCGACTGGCCCTTGCCCATGAAGTTGTTTTGCGACACGCCGAGCTGGACGACGAACCGCTCGAGGCTCGAATAGCCGCCCGACAGCGAGAGCTGGCCGGTGGGTTTCTCCTCTACGGTGGCGCCGAGGACGACCCGGTCCGGGGCCGAGCCTTCGGACTGCTTGATCTCAAACTTGTCGCTGAAAAAGCCCAGGCTCTGGATGCGGTCCTGGCTGCGCTTGAGCTTCTGCGCATTGAACGCGTCGCCCTCGTTGAGCCGGAACTCGCGCCGGATCACCTTGTCGCGCGTGGTTGTATTGCCGGTGATGTCGATGCGCTCGACGTAGACCCGGGGCGTTTCCCCGACCTTGATGGTCAGGTTCATCACCTTCTTTTCCGCATCGCGGTTGTAGCCCGGGCTGATGTCGGCAAACGCATAGCCGAGGTTTCCGGCCGCCTCGTTGAGGTCGGTGACCGCGTCCTCGACTTCCTTCGCGTTGAACCAGCTGCCCGGCTCGATCTTGGCGAGCTCGAGCACCTTCTCCTTCGGAAAGTCGCGAAGCGCGCTGTCGGCCTGGACCGTGCCGAACCGGTAGCGCGGTCCTTCGTCCACCACGTAGGTGATGACGAAATCGCGGCGGTCGGGCGTGAGCTCGGCAAGCGCCTGGACGACGCGGAAGTCGGCGTAGCCCTCGGTCAGGTAGAAAGCGCGAAGCTTCTGCTGGTCGGCGGCAAGCCGGTCTGGGTCGTAGGTGTCGTTCGACTTGAGGAAGCCGAGGATTCCGCCTGCCTGGCGCGAATACATCTCCTTGCGCAGGCGCTCGTCGGAGAACTCCTTGTTGCCCAACACATTGATCGCCCGGATCTTGGCGAGGTCGCCTTCGTGGATTTCGAACACCACGTCGACGCGGTTCTGGTCGAGCTGGACGATCTTGGGATCGACTCGCGCGGCGAACCGGCCCTGCCGACGGTACAGCTCGAGAATTCGGTCGACGTCGGCGCGCACTGCCGGGCGGGTGAAGATCTGCCGCGGCGCGAGCTTGATCTCGGGCGTGATCTTGTCGTCCTTGAGGCGCTTGTTGCCCTCGAGGATGATGCGGTTGATCACCGGGTTCTCGCGGACGTTGATGACGAGGTCCCCGGTCTCGCCGCCGGTGATCGTCACATCGGCGAAGAGCTGGGTTGCGTAGAGGTCCTTGAGCGCCTGGTCGAGCTTCTCAGCCGTGAACGTCTGCCCGGGCGCGAGATTGGCATAGGCGCGGATGGTCTCGGGCTCGAGCCGCTGGTTGCCGCGCACCGTGATTGAGCGGATCGTCCCTTGCGCAGCCTGTACGGGGGCGAGCGCGGGCTGAGCGGCCTGCGGGGCTGCGGGGGGCTGCTCGGCGGGAGCCGTCTGCGCGAACAGCGGCGCTGCCGAGCCGCCGAGCACGGTGCCGATCAAAAGCAGCGTGCCGGTTCGCCGGTTAAAACTCGTCGTCCTTGAAATCACCCGTCCCCGCCTTTTGTGCAGTTGGTGCTATGGCGCCCTTCGCCGATTAGCCTCCGGTTGTCGCCCCTGCCCCAAGCCTCCTATCCAATCAAGCGTTGAAGCCGGTCCCACAGACCGATGGAGCCGAGATCGTTGACTGTCGTGAAGACCACGAGCGCAAGGATGAGAGCCAGACCGCCGCGGAAGGCCCAGTCGAGCGCCCGCGCACTGAGCGGGCGGCGCCTGATCGCTTCCACTGTGTAGAAAAACAGATGTCCTCCATCCAGCAGCGGGACTGGCAAGAGGTTGATGAATCCGAGATTAATTGAGAACAGCGCCAGCAGCTGAACGAACGGCAATGCGCCGAGCGATGCCTGCTGACCGGCGATCTGAGCGATCTTGATCGGGCCGCCGACGTCCTCGGTCCCGCGCCTGCCCGTGACGATCTGACCCAGGCCGTCGATCATCGTCCGGGTGATCCGGAACGTGTAGGTGGTCGCCTCCGGGATCGCTTCGTACACCGGAAGGCGCTGGAGCACGCCGGTCGTCGGATAGACGCCGAGCAGCCCGCGGGTGAAGCTCTGGCCGAACGGGTCGGTGACCGTGTCCGATTTCAGCCGGACGCGAATTTCGCGCACCTCGCCGCCGCGCTCGAAGCGCAGCGGGACCGTCTCGTTAGGCCGCAATAGGACGACCGAGCGGATGTCCTCGAAATTCGGCGTGCCCTGCCCAGCGACCGACAGGATCTTGTCGCCGGGCTTGAGACCTGCTTCCGCGGCCGCCGTATCGGGCACCACTTCGCCGACGACGTTCGTCCGCGGCGCACCGAGCGCCATGAAGAAAGCCGCGAAAATCAGGATGGCGAGGAGGAAATTGGCCATCGGCCCCGCAAGCACGACGAGGAAGCGCTGCCATACCGGCCGCAGCTGGAAGGCCTTGTCGCGAAGCTCGAGCGGGATGTCCTCGAGCTCGGCCGGGTTGCTCGCCGGTGTCATGTCGCCGACGAAGCGGACGTAGCCGCCGAGCGGCAGCCACGCGACTTTCCACCGGGTGCCCTGGCGGTCGGTCCAGCCGACCAGCTCCCGGCCGAACCCGATCGAGAACACCTCGGCCGGGATCCTGAACAAGCGCGCGACGAGATAGTGGCCGAGCTCGTGAAAGAACACGAGCGGGCCCAATGCACAGATGAACGCGACCAATATCAGCCAAAGCGGGGGCTGCGGGAGCATCAGTGGCAAGCCTCGGTCATCAGCGAATCAATACGTGACCGCGTGGCGCGGTCGATCTCCAGCACCTCGTCGATCGTCGCGGGTGCAGAGAAATCGGCGGAGTCGAGCGTCCGTTCGACGAATTCGGCGATTTCGGGAAATCTCAGGCGATTGCCGAGGAAGCCGGCCACGGCGACCTCGTTGGCGGCGTTGAGGACGATCGGGGCCGCGCCCCCGGCTTCGAGCGCTTCGCGCGCGAGGCGCAGCGCCGGAAAGCGGCTCAGGTCGGGCGTCTCGAAGTCGAGCCTGCTGATTGCCGCAAGGTCGAGCCGCGGGGCGGGGGTGGCGATCCGCTCGGGCCAGGCGAGGGCAAAGGAGATCGGGATTCGCATGTCGGGGGCCCCGAGCTGGGCCAGCACCGAGCCATCGACGAACTCGACCAGTGAGTGGACGACCGACTGGGAATGGATGAGGACGTCGATCCGGTTGGACGGAAGCCCGAACAAATAGCGCGCCTCGATCAGCTCGAGTCCCTTGTTCATCATCGTCGCCGAATCGACCGAGATTTTGGCGCCCATCGACCAGTTGGGGTGGGCGCATGCCTGTTCGGGCGTGGCGCCGGCGATCGCCTCGGGCAGCGCCGTGCGGAACGGCCCTCCACTCGCGGTCAGGATTATTCTTGAGACGTCCTCCGCGCGAGAGCCCGCAAGGCATTGGAATATCGCGTTATGCTCGCTGTCTATCGGCAGCAGTGTCGCGCCGCTCAACTGCGCCGCGCGGGTCATCAGCAGGCCGGCCGTAACGAGGGCTTCCTTGTTGGCCAGAGCCACCGTCGCGCCGGCCTCGACGGCCGCCATCACCGGGCGGAGTCCGGCGCAGCCGACGATCGCCGCAATCACGACGTCCGCGTCGACCAATGCGGCGTCGATCAGGGCCGCCTCGCCCGCCGCGGCCCGGCAGCCAGTACCGGCGAGGAGGGCCTGGAGCTGTTCCAGTCGGGATTCGTCGGCGAGGACCGCGAGCTTCGCGCGCGTCCGGCGGGCAATGTCCGCGAGCGCCTCAGCACTCGTCGCGGCCGTTAGGGCGACAATCTCGAAGCGCTCGGGATTGTGCTCGACGAGGTCGAGCGTCGACTTGCCGACCGAACCGGTCGCGCCGAGGATGGAGATTTTGCGCCTCACGTCAGCCCCAGTAGCTGCGCCGCGGCCGTAAGCACAGCCACCGGCACCAACCCGTCGATCCGGTCAAGCACGCCGCCGTGCCCCGGCAACCAGGTCCCGGAATCCTTGACGCCGGCGCGCCGCTTCATCCCGCTTTCGAACAGGTCACCCGCCTGCGCAGCGACCGCGAGCACCGGAGCGAGCGCCAGCAACGCAACGCCGAGGCCGGTCGCGAGCGCCCATGCGCCGCCCAGCAGCGTCGCTGCCAGAATGCCGCCGTACAGGCCCTCGACCGTCTTTCCCGGGCTGATCGCCGGCGCGAGCTTGCGCCGTCCGAAGCGGCGGCCTGCGAAATAGGCGCCGATGTCGGTCGACCAGGTGACGATGAACACCCAGATCAGCAGCTCCAGCCCGTGCGCATCACGTTCACGGATCCACAGCAATGCCAGCGCCGGGACGAGCGCATAGACGAACCCGCTTGCGTACCATGCCGCGCCCCTGCCCCGGACGAGGCGCGTCCATTCGTAAAACATCGCCGTCGCGACTGCCGCCACGACAATCGCGAACACGGTCCCGCCGAGCACCGCCGTTAGCAGCGCCGCCGCGACGAGGAGGAGGCCGGTGGCGGTGCGGACGAAAAGCTCGTTCACCGCCCACCGAAGCGCCGCTCGCGCGCGGCGAACTGCTCGAGCGCCGCGGCGAAGTCGCGCTCGGCGAAATCGGGCCAGAGCGTGTCGACGAACATCAGCTCGACATAGGCCGCCTGCCACAGCAAAAAGTTCGACAGCCGCACCTCCCCCGAGGTGCGGATCAAAAGGTCGAGGTCGGGAAGGCCGCAGGTCTGCAACTCGCCAGCAATGGCCTCCTCGTCGATCGCCTGCGCGTCGACATCGCCCGCGACCACCTTGTCGGCCAGCTTTCTTGCCGCCGCGGCGATCTCGGCGCGGGAGCCGTAGTTGAGCGCGACAACGAGCGTGAGGCGCCGATTTTGCGCCGTATGGTCGATCGCACGCTCGAGCCTCGCGACCAGGTCAGGCCCGAACGCCGAATAGTCTCCGATTAGCCGGAGCTTCACGCCCTCCTTGTGAAGCGTCGCCAGCTCGCGCTCGAGATAGAAGCGCATCAGCCCGGTGAGGTCGGCGATCTCTTCGCTCGTGCGCTTCCAGTTCTCCGACGAAAAGGCGTAGAGCGTCAGCACCTCGACGCCGTGATCGACCGCGGACTGCATCGCCCGCCGCACCGCTTCCGCGCCGGCCTTGTGCCCCGCGACGCGCGGCAGGCCGCGCTTCTCGGCCCAGCGGCCGTTGCCGTCCATGATGATCGCGACGTGGCGCGGGATCCTCGAGCCCCCCGCGAGCGCGGCGGCGCCCTTCGGGGCGGAAGCGGCGCTCACTTGCCGAGGATTTCCTTTTCCTTCGCCTCGGCGGCCTCGTCGATCTCCTCGATCGTTTCGTCGGTCAGCTTCTGCACCTCGTGCTCGAGCCGCTTGCGCTCATCCTCGCCGATTTCGTGCTTCTTCTCGTCCTGCTTGAGGTGATCCATCCCGTCGCGGCGCACGTTACGGACCGCGATGCGCGCCTTTTCCGCATATTGGCCGACGAGCTTGGCGAGCTCCTTGCGCCGTTCCTCCGTCAGCTCCGGGATCGGCAGGCGGATGAGCTGGCCGTCGGTAATCGGGTTCAAACCCAACCCGGCGGAGCGGATCGCCTTTTCGACCGGCCCGACATTCGAGCGGTCCCACACCTGCACGGTCAGCATCCGCGCCTCGGGCACGGACACGGTCGCGACCTGGTTGAGCGGCATGTTGGCGCCGTACACCTCGACGTTGATCGGATCGAGCAAGGCCGTGGACGCGCGGCCGGTACGAAGCCCGCCAAGGTCGTGCTTGAGCGCCTCGATCGCTCCGTTCATGCGGCGCTTGAGGTCGGCCGTGCTGACGGTCGTGGTCATCTTCTACTCCTCGTTCTGGACGATCGTCGCCGTCCCGCTCCCCGCCAGGACGCGGGCGAGATTGCCGGGCTGGCGGACGTTGAAGACGACGATCGGGATATTGTTGTCGCGACACAATGCCACGGCGGCGGCGTCCATCACCTTGAGGTCGTCGCTCAGAACCTTCCCGAAGGTCAGCGTTTCGTAGCGCGTGGCATCAGCCACCTTCTTCGGGTCGGCGGTGTAGACCCCGTCGACGCTGGTGCCCTTGAACAAGGCGTCGCAGCCCATCTCGGCGGCGCGCAGCGCGGCAGCTGTGTCGGTGGTGAAATAGGGATTGCCGGTGCCGGCGGCGAACAGGACGATGCGCCCCTTTTCGATATGCCTCAGCGCGCGGCGCCGGATATAGGGCTCCGACACGCTCGACATGGGGATCGCCGACTGGACCCGCGTGTCGACCCCGACCCGCTCGAGCGCGTTCTGGAGCGCGAGCGCGTTCATCACGGTCGCCAGCATCCCCATATAATCGGCGCTGGCGCGGTCGAAGCCCTTTGCCGCGGCCGCCATGCCGCGGAAGATGTTGCCGCCGCCAACGACGAGGCATAGCTCGTGGCCTTGACCCTTGGCTTCGGCAATCTCGCCGGCGAGCCCGGCGGCAGCTTCGGGGTCGATGCCGAATTGCCCCTGCCCCATCAGCGCCTCGCCCGACAGCTTCAGCAGGATCCGGTTGAAGCGCGGGCGGGTCATCGGGGCGGAACGTCCTTGTCGATGCGGAAGGCGGCCACGCTCTTATGGCGCGGCCGCGTCCTTGCCAACTGCCTTACTTGTCGGCGAGCGCCTTTACGGGCAGCATGCGCACTAGGGGGCTGTTCATGGCCAGCGTGTTCCTGAGCTATGAC
>DASSOE010000031.1:0-27359 GCA_035700945.1 Sphingomicrobium sp.
CCTCACTGATGGACCTCAGTCTCTTCAGGTCGTGGAACTCGCGCCAGTTCGCGATCGATCTCGGGACTGCGAATACCCTCGTCTTCGCACCCGGCGAAGGGATCGTGGTCGATGAACCGTCCGTCGTCGCGGTTGAAATCGTGAATGGAGTCCAGCGGGTCAGGGCAGTCGGCAGTGACGCCAAGATCCTGATTGGCAAGACCGGGGACGACATCCGAACATGCTGGCCGCTGAATCGCTGCTTATGTGCGCAGGAAGTATAATCTGGAGATCGGGGCTGTTTCCGCCGAGCGGATCAAGAAGGACATTGGGTCCGCCACATCCACGCCCGAGAGCATGAAGATCGTCGGGCACGTGGGCGGACGCGACGTCACCGCCGGCAACCTCTCCGAGATTCAACTGACCCAGTCGGAAATCGCCGAGGCGCTGCACGACGTGGTGCAGCAAATCGTCGACGTCGTCTCCCGCGCGCTCGGACACGCCGGAGCGGAAATCGCGTCGGACATCATCAACCAGGGCCTGGTCATCACCGGCGGAGGGTCGCTGCTCAGAAATATCGACACGGTGCTCCGGAACGAGACCGGGCTGCCGGTGCGCGTTGCCGACGAGCCATTGACCTGCGTTGCAGTGGGAGCCGGACGTGCACTCCAGGACCCGGAATACAGGACCAGGTTGCCCGCCACTTCAGGGGCGATTTAGGCCTGTCCCGATCGTCAAAGCAGACACTTGGAATCTGCTGTCCTACAGCCCTCGTCATGAGATAGCTGCTTCGCCTCCTTTTCCCCTGGAGACACAATGGCCACGTCCCTCAGGCTACTCGGCGGTCTTCGTGCCCGACAAAACCGAATCCGACACATCCGACAACCCTCACGCGTGCGCACGCGCGTAGGTCCGCTGCAATCGCTGCGTTTCGCTCTTTCGTTCCCTACTTGTTCTTGCAGAACAAATCGGATACGGACGTCTCCACAGGCGGGGCTCGGCCGCTGGTGATTGGGCTTGAACGGAGGCAGGGGACATGGCAGCGCAGTTGAAGGTCATCGGTAGCGGAGTGGAAGTGCCAGGCATGGATCGTCAGAAGGCCCTCGAAGCGGCGCTCGCCCAGATCGACCGCGCGTTCGGCAAGGGCTCGGCGATGAAGCTCGGAAGCCGTGAGAAGATTGAGATCGACACGGTGTCGACGGGCTCGCTGGGCCTCGACATCGCGCTCGGTGTCGGCGGCTTCCCGCGCGGCCGCGTGATCGAGATTTACGGGCCGGAAAGCTCGGGCAAAACGACGCTGGCGCTGCACGCCATCGCGGAAGCGCAGAAGACCGGCGGTACAGCCGCCTTCGTCGATGCCGAGCATGCGCTCGACCCCGGCTATGCCAGGAAGCTCGGTGTCGACATCGACGAGCTGATCGTGTCGCAGCCCGATACCGGCGAGCAGGCGCTCGAGATCGTCGATACTCTGGTCCGTTCGAACGCGGTCGACGTGCTGGTGGTGGACTCGGTCGCCGCCTTGGTGCCGCGCGCCGAGATCGAGGGCGAGATGGGCGACAGCCACGTTGGGCTCCAGGCGCGGCTGATGAGCCAGGCGCTGCGCAAGCTCACCGGCTCGATCAGCCGCTCGCGCTGCACCGTCATCTTCATCAACCAGGTGCGGATGAAGATCGGCGTCATGTTCGGCAATCCCGAAACGACGACCGGCGGCAACGCGCTCAAATTCTACGCCTCGGTCCGGCTCGACATCCGCCGCACCGGCCAGATCAAGGACCGCGACGAGATCGTCGGCAACGCGACCCGCGTGAAGGTGGTCAAGAACAAGGTCGCGCCGCCGTTCAAGCAGGTCGAATTCGACATCATGTACGGCGAAGGCGTGAGCAAGGTCGGCGAGATTCTCGACCTCGGCGTCAAGGCCGGGCTGATCGAGAAGTCGGGCGCGTGGTTCAGCTACGACAGCATCCGCATCGGCCAGGGCCGCGAGAACGCCAAATCCTACCTCAAGGAAAATCCCGAGGTCGCGCAGCGGATCGAGAACGCCATCCGTGGCCGCACCGAGGAGGTCGGCGAGGCGCTGATGGGCGGCGGCGGCGCGGACGAGGACGACATCGCCGCGGAGTAGTTCGGGATTGGCCCCTCTCCCCTTTGAGGGAGAGGGCCGACTCGCGCGCAGCGCGAGCGGGGTGACGGGTGTGTCGGTCGAGGTTCGCTCTAAGCGACTTCCTCCGGCACGGACGGGAATGGCGGGGCTTGCGTGCTGCCGATGCGGGCGAACAGCCGCCTGGGCTCCGTCAGCACGATCAGCAGGAACCCGCCCGCGGCGCAGGCGGCGGTGCCGACGGTGAACGGGATCACCGTGCCGTCGAACTGCTGGCCGATGACGAACCCGATCGCCGCCGCGCCGATCGTTCCGACCACGCCTTGCACCGAGGAGGCGGTCCCGGCGATCGGCGCCATGTGCTCCATCGCCAGCGTGCCGAGGTTCGACGAGGTGAAGGCGAAGCTCGCCATGGTCAGCCCCTGGAGCATGATGAACAGCGGAAGAGTCTCGAGGCCCGAGAGCGCGACCGCCGCGTGCACCGCAGTGATGACCATGAACGCCAGCGCGGCGCTGTGGCCGACCCGGCGCAGTCCGAACGTCCCGACCACGCGCGAATTGAGCCACGAGGCCAGCGCCATCGGCGCCGCGATCGCGGCGAAGGTCAGGCCGATGAGCTGCCCCTCGCCGAACGCATCGAACACGATCTGCTGGATCGACGAGATGTAGGCGACCAGCGCCGAGAAGCTGATCGTCATCGCCAGCGTGTAGCCGCGCGACTGGGGCTCGCGGATTGTCTCCATGATCGCGGTTGCGGTCACGCGCCAGTTGAGCGGGCGGCGGAAGTCGGGGTGCAGCGTCTCGGGCAGGCGCAGCCATGGCCAGATCACCATCACCGCCGCGTAGAGCGCGAGGACGAAGAAGATCGCACGCCACGGCGCAAACAGCAGGATCAGCTGGCCAATGTTGGGCGCGAGCACCGGCACCAGCATGAAGGTCATGAAGACGAGGCTCATCACGCGGGCCATCTCCTCGGCTTCGAACAGGTCGCGCACCATCGCCACCACGAGCACCCGCGTCGCTGCCGCCGAAGCCCCCATCAGCACCCGGCCGCCGATCAGCACCGGGAAGGTCGGCGCGAATGCGCACAGCAATGCGAAGATGCCGTAGAGCGCGACACCGGCCGCCATCACCGGCTTTCGCCCGAAGCGGTCGGCGAGCGGCCCCCACACGAGCTGGGTCGCCGCGAACCCGACGAAGTAGGCGATCACCACCAGCTGGCGGTCGTTTTCGCGAGCCACGTGGAGCGATTCGCCGATCTCCGGCAGCGCCGGCACCATCGCGTCGATCGCAAAGGCATTGAGCGCCATCAGCCCGGCGAGCAGCACCGTCATCTCGCGCGTGCCGGGGCGCTTTGCGCCTTCCTGGAAAGCCGAGTCGAGCATGGGAGCCGCGTGTGCTGGCTGATTGCAGAGAGCCGTGCAACAGTGGTGCCGAGCAAAGGGGGCGTGAGATGATTCAGCGGCGCAGCTTTTTGGCCGGGGCAGGGGCATTCGGCGCGGCGATGACGTTCCCCCTGGAACGGGTGCTCGCGGCCGCGGCGGAAGAATTGAAGCCGGTCACCATTCCTCAGCCAATCTCGTCGGCCGAGCGGCTCGAGCGGATCGCCAAGGCGCAGGCGCTGATGCAGCAAAGCGGCATCGGGTCGATCATCGTCGAATCTGGACCGAGCCTCGACTATTTCACCGGAGTCCAGTGGTGGCGCTCGGAGCGGCTGACCGCAGTCGTGCTCCCCGCGTCGGGCGACCCGGTCATCGTCACGCCCTTCTTCGAGCGCTCGTCGGTCGCCGAGAGCCTGTCGATTCCGGCCGAAATCCGCACCTGGAACGAGGACGAGGAGCCACTCAGGCTCGTCGCGGATTTCCTGAAGGAGCGTGGAGCTGCGGCGGCGCCGGTCGGCTTCGAGGAGACCGACCGCTATTTCATCCTCGACCGGCTGCGGCAGCAGCTTCCCGGCTTGCGCGACGTGAGCGCCAACCCGATCGTCCGCGGCTGCCGGATGATCAAGTCGGCGCACGAGCTCCAGCTGATGCAGGCGGCGAACGACATCATGCTCGCCTCGCTCCGCTACGCTGCGCAGCGCACGAAGGAAGGCATGACTCCCGCCGATATCGACGCGCTGATCGGCGCCGCGCAGAAGCAGCTCGGCGGCAGCTACGACGGCGGCCTGATCCTGCTCGGCGAAGCCTCGGCCTATCCGCACGGCAGCCACAAGCCGCAGCACGTGAAGCGCGGCGAGGTCGTGCTGATGGACTGCACCTGCGAGGTCCACGGCTACCAGGCCGACATCACCCGAACCTACGTGTTCGGCGCCGATCCGACCGCGGAGCAGCGCAAGGTCTGGGATCAGGTGCATCGCGGCCAGCAGATCGCCATCGAGGCGGCGAAGGTCGGCGTGCCCGCGGGCGCGGTCGACGACGCGGTGCGCGCCGCCTACGAACGTTGGGGTTACGGTCCCGGCTACAAGCTCCCCGGCCTGTCGCACCGCACCGGCCATGGCATCGGCATGGAGGTGCACGAGCCGATCAACCTGGTGCACGGCGAAACCACGCCGCTCGCGCCCGGCATGTGCTTTTCCGACGAGCCGGGCATCTACATCCCCGGCAAGTTCGGCATTCGGCTCGAGGATTGCTGGCACATGACCCAGGCCGGGCCGAAATTCTTCACGAGCCCCGCGACGAGCATCGAGAGGCCGTTCGGCCAAGCTTCTTGACCAAATCCGTGAGAGCCGCGAAGCGGGCGCCCGCACGAAAGGAACGCGAATGAGCGAGCGCCGGGGCCTCGGACTCCAGTGGCAAATGTTGATTGGGTTCCTGATCGGTCTGGTGGCCGGGCTGATCGTCTATACCGGGGCGCGCGGCGCGCCGTGGGTGGAGGCGGTCACGACCTACGTGACGCAGCCGATCGGGCAGGTCTTTCTCCGGCTGTTGTTCATGCTCGTCATCCCGCTGCTGTTCTCGGCGCTGGTCGTCGGCATTTCCGAAATGGGCGAAATCCGCGCGTTGAAGCGCGTCGGCCTGAGGACGCTCGCCTACACCGTCATCGTTTCCGCGATCGCCGTTGCCGTCAGCCTCGCTTCGGTGAACCTGTTGCGGCCGGGCGCGGGCGTCGATCGCGCGGCCGCCGCCGAGCTGCTGGCGGCGCAGGCGGACAGGGCGGGCGCGATCGTTCGCTCGGGTACCGAGCAGCCCTCGGGAATCGATGCCTTCATCAACATCATCCCGAACAATCTGGTCGAGGTGATGGGCTCGAACAGCGCGATCCTGTCGGTGATGTTCTTTGCCTTGTTCTTCGGGATCGGCCTGCTTCTCACCGACACGCCCGCGGCGCGGACGCTGCAGCGCGGGTTCGAGGGGCTGTTCGACGTGACGATGCAGCTCATCATGATCGTCATCAGGCTCGCGCCGTTCGCCGTCGCCTGCTTCATGTTCAACCTCGCCGCGCTGTTCGGCTGGGACCTGCTAATCCGCCTCTCGGCCTACGTCGGGGTGGTGTTGCTCGCGCTCGGGATCCAGATGTTCGTCGTCTTCCCGATCCTGCTGGCGACGCTGGGCCGCAAGAACCCGATCGCCTTCTTCCGCGAGACGCAGGAAGCGAGCGTGATGGCCTTTTCGACCGCCTCCTCGAACGCGACTCTGCCGACTTCGCTCAAGGTCGCGGACGAGCAGCTCAAGCTGCCGCCGCGGGTCGCGCGGTTCGTGCTGACGATCGGTGCGACGGCCAACCAGAACGGGACCGCGATGTTCGAGGGGGTGACCGTCATCTTCCTCGCGCAATTCTTCGGCGTCGACCTCACGATCTGGCAGCAGCTGATGGTGATGCTCGTCTGTATCTTGGGCGGAATCGGCACGGCCGGCGTCCCGGCAGGGTCGCTCCCGGTCGTCGCGCTGATCCTCGCGATGGTCGGCATCCGGCCCGAAGCAATCGCGATCGTGCTCGGTGTCGACCGCTTCCTCGACATGTGCAGGACAACGCTGAACGTCATCGGCGACCTCGTCGCGGCGCAGGTGATCTCCGCCGGGGAACCCGATGCGGATGCGGCGGTGCAGGCCACTCAACCGGCGGGATGATGACCGGCCAGGAAATCCTCGAGTTCGGGCGTGCGATCCTGCACGACGAGGCGCGCGCACTCGACGCGCTGGCGGACAGCCTCGGCGGACCGTTCGAGGGCGCAGTCCGGCTGATCCTCGATTGCCGCGGCAAGCTGATCGTCAGCGGTCTCGGCAAGTCCGGCCATGTCGGGCGCAAGATCGCGGCGACCTTCGCCTCGACCGGCACGACCGCGACCTTCCTCCACCTCGCTGAGGCGATCCACGGCGACCTCGGCATGGCAAGCAAGGGCGACGCGGCGATCCTTATTTCGCAGAGCGGCGAGACGGCCGAGCTCGAGCCGGTGATCGATCATTTCCGGCACGTCGGCATCCCTGTGATCGCAATCACCGGCAACCGCGGGTCGATGCTCGCGGAGGCAGCCGCCGCGGCGCTGGTGCTGCCGCACTGGCCGGAGGTCGGGCCCGAAGCGGTCGCACCGACGACGTCGACGACGATGACGCTGGCGCTGGGCGATGCGCTTGCCATGACGGTGATGCGTCAGAAGGGCTTCACGCGCAGCGATTTCGGACGGCTGCACCCCGGCGGCGCGCTGGGCGCGCGGCTCAAGGCGGTCAGCCGGGTGATGCATTCGGGCGAGGCGGTCCCTCTGACCCGCGAGAACACGTCGATGCACGACGCGATCGTGGAGATGTCCGCCAAGCGGCTCGGCATCATCGGCGTGGTCGACCAGGCGGGCGATCTCGTGGGCGCCATCACCGACGGCGATCTCAGGCGTCATATCGAGCTGGGGCTCGACCACAGCGCGGCCGAGTTCATGACCCGCGAGCCCAAGACGATCGGCGCGGACGCACTGATCGACGATGCGCTGACCTTGTTCGAGGAGAACAAGATCACGGCCTTGTTCGTGGTCGAGGGCGGGAAGCCGGTCGGTGTGCTCCACATCCACGACTGCCCGCCGGCGAGATGAATGCGGTCATCCTGATCCCGGCGCGCTTTGCCTCCTCACGCTATCCGGGAAAGCCGCTGGTAGAGTTGAAGGGTGCGACTGGCGCCGCCAAGCCGCTGATTCAGCGCAGCGTTGAGGCGGCGCGGCGGGTGCGCGGCGTCTCGGGTGTGTTCGTGGTCACCGACGACGAGCGGATCGCCGAAGCTTGCAGACCGGCGAAGGTCGGCGTCATCATGACCTCGCCCGAATGCCGCAACGGCACCGAGCGCTGTGCGGAGGCGCTGGCGCAGCTTCATGACCCGGACCTGGTGATCAACTTCCAGGGCGACGCGCTGCTGACGCCGCCGGGCTTCGTCGAGGCGCTGGTCGCGCGAATGGACGATGATCGGGACGCGCTCGTCGCCACTCCAGCGATGCGCCTCAGGAGCGACGAGGTGCGGGCACTCCAGGCGGAGGAAGCGGCGGGGCGCGTGGGCGGGACGACGGTCGTGACGAACGAGCTCGGCCACGCGCTCTATTTCTCCAAGCGCCTGATCCCGCATCTGCCGGGCGGAGCGCTGAGCCGGGAGATGTCGCCGGTGCGCCTGCATGTCGGCGTGTACGCCTACCGCCCCGAAGCGCTGGAGCGGTATGTCGCGTCTCCCGTGAGCGAGCTGGAGACGCTGGAAGGGCTCGAGCAGCTGCGCTTCCTGGTTGCCGGCATTCCTGTCGCCATCGTCGATGTCCAGACGCCGCCGTTCGCGCTTCGCGAGCTCAACAATCCCGAAGACGTCGCGCCGATCGAGCAGGCGCTCGCGGAGGCGGGGCTCGAATGAGCTTTTGGGAGTCGCTCGATCCGAAGTACCGGCTGATCCTGTGCGATCTGTGGGGTGTCGTGCATGACGGCGTCGAGCTTTACCCCGGCGCGGCGGTGCGGCTGCGGCAGTGGCGGGAGGAGGGCCGGTGCGTCGTCCTCCTCACCAATGCGCCGCGTACGGAGGAAGCCGTCGAGCAGCAGCTCGGCCGGATCGGCCTCCCGCGCGACTGCTGGGATGCGATCGCGACCAGCGGCGAGGCGGGTATCGCGGCGATCAATGCGCTCGGCAAAGCGGTGGGCTTCATGGGTACGGCGGGCGACCGCGAAGTGCTGGAGAGCCGTGAGGTTCGGATCGCTGAAGGCGACGAATTCACCGACCTCGCCTGCACCGGCATCCGCGAGGGCGAGCCGGACCCGGAGCAGTACCGCTCGGAGCTCGAACGGCTCGCCGATCGAGACGTGCACATGCACTGCCTCAACCCCGACCGGATCGTCGTCCGCGGCGGCGTGCCGGAGGCGTGCGCGGGTGCGCTCGCCGACATCTATCAGGGGCTCGGCGGGCGAGTGACCTGGTACGGCAAGCCGTTCTCGGCGATCTACGAGCATGCGCTCCGCCGCGCCG
This sequence comes from Sphingomicrobium sp., assembly GCA_035700945.1. Taxonomy (GTDB): domain Bacteria; phylum Pseudomonadota; class Alphaproteobacteria; order Sphingomonadales; family Sphingomonadaceae; genus Sphingomicrobium. Next base: position 8,495 of record DASSOE010000031.1, read on the forward strand.
GCAACCCGCCGAGGGACGAGGTGCTCGCCGTCGGCGACGGGCTCCAGACGGACGTCCTCGGCGCTGCGCGGATGGGGTTCGACACGGTGTTCGTCACAAGCGGAATCCACGGCGGCGAGCCGTTCCCGGAGGATTTCGCCGCGCGAAACGGCCTCGGCGACTGGGAGCCGGTGGCAGTTGTCGATGGCCTTGCCTAGATAGCCCGCATGAACCTGCTTGGACGCTCCGTCGGGCTCGACCAGCCTCTCTTCCTCATCGCCGGGCCGTGCGTCGTGGAAAGCGAAGAGCTGCAGCTGCGCACCGCCGAGCGGCTCAAGGCGATCACCGAGAAGCTCGGCATCTTCTTCATCTTCAAGTCGAGCTTCGACAAGGCCAACCGCTCGTCGGACAAGAGCTATCGCGGTCCCGGGATGGACGAGGGCCTGCGTATTCTCGAGAAGGTGAAGAACGCGCTCGGCGTCCCGGTGCTCACCGACGTCCACGATATCCCGCAGATCGCTCCTGTCGCGGAGGTGGTCGATGTTCTTCAGACGCCCGCCTTCCTCGCCCGGCAGACCGATTTCATCCATGCGGTCGCAGCCTCGGGCAAGCCGGTGAACATCAAGAAAGCGCAGTTCATGGCGCCGCACGACATGAAGAATGTCGTCGACAAAGCGCGAGGCGCGGCCGAGGCCGCGGGCGTCAACGAAGACACGATCATGGTCTGCGAGCGCGGTGCGTCGTTCGGCTACAACAACCTCGTAAGCGACATGCGCAGCCTCGCGATCATGCGCGAGACCGGCTGCCCCGTGGTGTTCGACGCCACCCACAGCGTGCAGCTTCCGGGAGGGAGGGGGACCAGCTCGGGCGGGCAGCGCGAGTTCGTGCCCGTGCTGGCGCGGGCCGCCGTCGCGACCGGCGTCGCCGGGCTATTCATGGAGACTCATCCCGATCCGGCGAACGCAAAATCGGACGGACCGAATGCCTGGCCGCTCGACCGCATGGAGAGCCTGCTGACAACGCTCGTCGAACTCGATCGGCTGGTGAAGAGCCGAGGATTCGAGGAGGCGAGCCTCTAGGCAGGCCTGGGCCGCACCCGCCGGTACTCGCGCTGCAGCTGGACCAGCATCATCAGTACGGTCGCGACATTGCCGAGAACCAGCGCAACGGCAGCGCCCACGACGCCCCATGTCCACGACAGTGGCGCGATACCGAGGAAGAAAACGGCGCTTCCAAACAGGCGAGCGCGCACCGGTCCTTCGGGCCGATCGAGCGCGTACAGCATCGGCGGAAGTGGGAAGCTGAAGACGCTGATGAACGGAATCACCATCAAGACCAGGAGCGCGCTATAGGCGCCGAGGAATTCCTTGCCGAACAGGAAGGAGACGATCGGTTTGCCCGCGATTACCAGGACGAGGATGGCGATGAGCGCGACCGCGCTGGCAAGGGCGGTGCCGCGCAACATCAGCTTCCACGGCTTGCTCGAGCTGAAATCCATCCTGACCACTTCGGGATAGAAGGCCTTGGCGAGCAGGTCCGCCGGCTTGCTGGCGCTGTCGGACAGGGCCGAGGCGACACGGAACAAGGCAGCGCCCGCGGGCCCGAGGAGGCCGCCGACGATGAGCCGCGCGATCGGCCCCCACACCGCCTGCACGCTGGCATTGAGGTTGACGTGGATCGCGAACCGCCACGCTCCCGGGAGGCTCTCCGGCCGGAGGGTGGGGCGAATACCCTCGAGCAGTGACCGCCGCTTGAGCTCGCGCCACGCGAGGAACCACAGGAACAGGTCGCCGCCGAGATCCGTCACGTACCAGGCCGCGACATAAGCACCGAACGGCGCGTCGGCGAAATAGGCGGCGCCGACGAGGATCACGCGGCCGATCGGCGCGGCCGTGCCCTGCCAGCTGATCAGGTCGAACCGGTCGAGCGTCCGCAGCACGCCCGTCGGCGTCGCCGCGCCCATGGTCGGGAGCAAGGTGCAATAGAGCAGCGCCAGCCAAAGCTGGTCGGGCTGGATTCCTACCCAAGCGGCGACAAACGGCAGGATCGCCACCGCGACCAGCATGCCGCCGACGCCGCTCACCGCGTCGAGCGCGAAGGCGAAGCCGGTCGATGTCTTGAAATCCTCGTGCTCGCCGTCGAGCGCGCGGCGGCCATAGCGCACGATGAGCTGCCAGGACTGGAACTTGCTGAGCCCGCTCGCCGCCTTGGCGTAGCTGGTGATGAGGATGAGGGCGCCGAACAGCAGCACGCCGAGCCCGTGCGCTGCGAGCGACACGGTCGCCAGCGACGCGACCGCCGCGACGATGCGAGACGCCGCGAGATAGCCGCTGTTCTTGAGCAGCGAACGGAAATGCTGGTCCTTGAACCAGTGCCTCATGGGGGTGGATTAGGGGAGGAACGCCGTCATTGCGAGGAGCGCGAGCGACGAAGCAATCCAGTCCGGAAAGCTGGATTGCTTCGCTGCGCTCGCAATGACGATCAGGCCGGCTCCGGCACCTTCTGCTGGATGACCTTGTCCGCGAGCGGTCCGTTGAGCTCCGCCAGATGGTCGAACTCGGCTTCATAGGTCGCCAAACCCTGGCTCTGCGATCGGAGCTCGGCCTCGAGGCCGGACAGCTCCGCCTCGGGGAGCAGGGCATCGATGCGGTCCCAGCCGGCCCACCCGTCGCGCGGCGCCATGCCGAGCATCTGCCCGCGTCGCCCGGCGATCGCCGAGGTGATGCGGCTCGTCGCGCTCGACGGGCAAACGACCGTCAGCTTGTGCATCGGCTCGAGCAGGTGCGGCTGCGCGTTCGTCAGCGCCTCGTGCATCGCGATTCGCCCGGCGAGCCGGAAGGCGAGCTCGGAGCTGTCGACGCTGTGATAGCTGCCGTCGACCAAGGCCACGGCGCAATCGACCACCTGGAAGCCTAGCGGCCCTTTGGTGAGAGCCTCCCTGACGCCGTCCTCGACCGCGGGGATCCATTGTTTGGGAACCGAGCCGCCGTGGATTCTCTCTTCGAAGACGAAGCCGGAGCCGCGAGGGAGCGGCTTTACCTCGATGATTACGTCGCCGAACTGGCCGTGACCGCCGGACTGCTTCTTGTGGCGTCCCTTCTGCGTCACCTGCTTTCGTATCGATTCGCGATAGCCGATGGCCGGGGCGTGGCTCGTCACTTCGACGCCGAAGCGCCGTTTGAGCCGGGCGAGAACGGTATTCAGATGCTCGTCATTGACACCGCGCAGGCGCATTTCGTGATTGGCCTCGTCGTGCTCCACGATAAGCGCCGCATCTTCCTCGCCCAGCCGTTGAAGGGCGCCCGACAGCTTGACGTCGTCCTTGCGGTCGGCGGGCTCGATCGCGATCGCGCAGTTGCGCGCGGGATAGCTGATGTCGATCGGCGGCGGGACCTTGCCTGCTCCCAGCCACTCGCCCGCTTTGACATTGTCGATCTTGGCGACCGCGACGACGTCGCCGTCACGCGCTTGGCCGACCTTTTGGGTCTTCTCGCCCTGGACTTTGAACAGCGACCCTACGCGCGCGTGATCGCCGTCGTTGGTCTTTAGATCCGACCCCTCGGCAATCCTGCCGCCGAGAACGCGCGCCATGGCGAGCCGGCCGATCGAGCCGTGGACGATCTTGAACACGTACATGGCGGGGTCGGTCACATCGAGGCGTCTCGCCGCGGCCGCAGGAGGCGGCGCCTCGTGGCGCACCGCCTTGAGCAGCCGGCGCACGCCCCACGAGCTGATGGCCGAACCGAACAGCACGGAAACGCCGAGGCTTTCGCCGGTTTCGCGGGCGAGGTCCTGCAGCACCTTCTCGCGCGTCGGCGCCTGGTCCATCAGCAACTGCTCGAGGAGTTCGTCGTCATGGTCGGCCAGCCGTTCGAGCATCTGCGTGCGCGCCTCATGCTCGCGATCGTGCAGCTCGGACGGGATGTCGATTCGCTCGGACGGCTGCCCCGGGCGGTATTTGAACGCATATTCGAGCGCGAGGTCGACGAAGCCGCTGACCCTCTCGCCGTCCCGGATCGGAATCTGCCGAGCGATCAGCGGCGACACGCTCATCGGCTGGAGCGCGGAGAGGAGGTCGCGGATGCGGCCGTGCGCCTGGTCGATGCGGTTGACGAAGATCAAATGCGGGATTCCCAGCTCATCGAGCGCGCGCAGCGCCGGCGCGGCGAGCGGCGCGCGCGCGGGGTCGGGGTCGACGACCACGATCGCGACATCGGCGATCGCGAGCGCTCTCGCGCCGTCGGCCGCGAAGCCGACCGAGCCGGGGCAGTCGAGCAAGGCTAACGAATCGCCCAGGTAATCGAAATTATAGAGGTTCAATTCGGTCGAGCCGCCGCGCTGGCGCGCTTCCTGGCTCGAATCGCCGATGCTGGAGCCGTTGGCCGTCGACCCGAGGCGATCGGTGGCGCCGGCTGCAAACAGCATCGCTTCGGCAAGGCTGGTCTTTCCCGCGCCGGCGGGTCCCACCAGCGCGATCACTCGAGTGCCTTTTGCGGATTCTCCAGCCTTGCTGTCGACCATGTGCGACTCTCCCTTCGTCCGATTGCCGGGCGCCGCGAGTCGCTGAAGGCGCTCGGAGCGCTCTTCCTGGAAGCGCTCACCGTCCGCCTGTTTTCGGCGGTTGGCAAGAGGGCGACTGAATCGCGGGCGCAACGCTGAGGCACGCAGACCGCATTCGCCTGAATCTGCGCGTCTCGGCGGGGGTCATGCAACCGGCGCGGGAACAGCTGGCAACGTCAAGCCGGTTGCGACAGCCTGGCTTGCTACGCCCATTTCGGGGGTACGAAGTCAGGGACCCTTGGCGACGAACCCTCCAGCGGCCTGATAGGTCTGGCTGTCGATCGGCGAGCGATAGGGAAGCGCGAAATTGCCGATCACTTCCTCGGCATTCGGCCCGGTGAACAGTCCGCTGAATTTGTTGATGCCGGCGACATTCGTGTCGAAATCGCCCGCGAACGTCGCGCTTCCCGCCGAAAAGACGGTGTTCCGGAAGGCGATCGTGCCCAGCGAATGGCGCGCGAAACCTTCGTTCAAGATCGGGCTGATATTCCCCGAAAGCGAGCCGCTTCCGAAATTGAAGCTCATGGCAATGGACCCGCTGATGAACATCGAGTCGAGTGAATTGTCTTCCGGGGTGAAGCCCATGATCGGCCCGGAGTAGCTCGCGCTTCCGGTCGTCGGAACGCTCCCCGCCGGCGTCGCAATGCCGACGGCTTCATAGCCAATGATCGAATCGTTCCCGTTCCATTCGAACAGGCGTGAATATTGGAAACCTTCCGACCTCAGCCACAGGTGGGCGTCGCCGCCTCCGAAGTTGATCGGGGTCCCTTTTCCGGTCGGAATATAGGAAATGACCGTCCAGTCCTGGCTGCGGGGAAGCTGGACCTCATAGCTGTTGGTCGACGCGACGTAGCGCACCTGGAGCTGCTCGCTGGCGCCGAGTTGCGGCGTTTGGTTGCCCTCGGTGGCATGACTCGCACCCATGACGGCGAACTGCTGGCTCGTCGTTGCCGCGGGAACCAGTGCTGGCGCCTGCGGCGGCGGGGCTGGCGGTGGAGGCGGAGGCGGTATCGAGGCGACGTCGGTGCCTCTGCCGCCGCCGCAACCTGCCAATCCAATTGCCGCGGCGAGGAGGAGCGGACGGCAAATCGAACTATTCATCGGTGCCTCCAACTGCTTGTGCCCTCGAGAGTGAGCCGGCGTCACCTATGTGAAGTCGGCTTCTTCCACCGGCTTTCTATCGAGCTCGCGCAGAACGGCGGATCGTTCTCGATGCGGAAGACGGGCGGAGAGCCGTCGGGCGCCACATAGGTCGCATAGACCACGGCTACGCCGGCGCTCCTCGCCTCGTGGACACGCTGCTCTCCTTCGATGAACACGGACCCGTGCTCCGAACCCGGTCCGTACTCATGCACGCTGCAATCGCTGTGCATCAGCCGGATCGTGCCTTCCTTGACCGTTACGATCACGATTCCCGGATGGTGGTGCCAGCCCGAGAACGAGCCGGGGCTGAACGTCAGTTTCTGGACCAGAGTCGCGGTATCGCTCTTGGTCTGGAACTTGACCTGGCCGGAGTTCTGCTGGTTGTCGCCTTTCAGCTTGCCGAGCGCGATGTTCTCGATGGTTATGCCGCTCGGCGGCGATCCGACCGCCGGCGTCGCTACGGCGCCCGCAACCGCTATCGCGCCAATTGCGGCGGCATCCCCCAAGGTTTTCAAATACGTCATGACCGTGCCCTCCCGCTCTGTTTGGCGTGCGCGGATAGAGTGGTCGGTAGCGGCGGCGATTGGGAGGACGCGGCCCTGATGCGAGCCCGATATTTCGCCGATGCAGAGCCGATTTCTAGGTCAGCGGATCAGGTCGCGCGCCTGTAATCGGGCTGCACGCCGGACTCGCGCCAGTAGCGGTCGAGTCCGATCTCCGCGACCAGAGGCTCGAAACGGGCATCAGCTCGCATCGGTCGCGTAACCGGTTCGAACAGCATGCGGGTTCCGCGCTGGTCGGGCGAGAACCTGCTGCCGGGCGTCGGATTGTCGGGAACTGTGAACCCTTTCCCGAAATAATAGGCATCGGCGACGGCAAACGCCTCGTCGACCCTGCCGAGCGCGTTCAGGACGCGCATCGCAGCTTCGCAGGCAAAGGCGGAGACATGCGCGCGCTGCATCTGGGCCGCGCTGATCGAATCCACCTGTGCCGGGTCACGGCTCTCGATGGCGCGTGCCTGGGCAAGCCAGGACGTCAGAGAGGGGCCCTCCATCCCTTCCGGCCGCCCTCTTGCGTCCTCCGCGAGCGCAATGGCCTTGGCAGGGTCCCCGCCAAACATGCCGATGTGGAACCGGCTGATCCAGATCGTTGACTGAGTGGGGTAGAGTTCGGCGGCATCCTCGATGGCACGGTCGGTCTCCTCGGCCATGCCGGCGCTCCAGAGCGCGATGATGTAATTGCTGTAGACGGACGGCGTGAGCGGCCTCTGTCGGATCCGCTGATAATATTGCACGGCCTCGGTGGACCGCCCGACAGATAACAGCGCGCCCGCACGGAAGGCGAGCATTTCGCCATCGTGAGGGCGATCCGCCAATGCCCGCTCCAGGTGCACATCCCTTTCGCGCCAATGACCGATAAACGGGAGGGCCAACGACAGCGCCAGCTCACCGTATCCGTTACCCCGATCGAGCTCGAGCGCGCGCTTTCCCGCAGCATCTGCGCGCCTCCGCAACGCCATCCCCTCCGGCTGTTCGCGAAAGTGGGAGGGAATTGCATAGGCGCATCCGAGCATCCCCCACCCATCGGCGTAATCGGGCGCCAGCGAGACCACGCGCCGCATCAGCCCGATCGCCTGGTTTTGAGCCTCGCGCGTGTTCTGGTCCCTGAGGTGCCGCGCCTGTGCAACAAGCGGCTCGACCTCGGTGGGAACGGAGGGGCGGTCCAGGCGACGGTAAAGAAAAGCGCCGCCACCCACTGCGGCCAGTGCGCCCGCAGCTCCCACAAGCAGTGTTCGCCGGGTGGATCGCGCCCCTGACGGCTCAGCGGCAAGGTTGGGAGACTGGCGGACAGCCGGCATTCGATGCCCGACTGTCCCATCGCCTTCGCTGGTCAAGCGGTAGCCGATCTTCGTGATCGTCTCGATCTCGAGCGAGCCGGCCCCGATTCCACCGGCGATTTTCCGCAACCGGGAGATCACGCGATGGATCGCGTCTTCGCCGACCACCCGGCCGTCCCAGCAGAGCATGGTCAGCTCGTCGCGCGTGACGATGTTGCCCTTGGCCTTGCTGAGTGCAACCAGCACCTGCATCACGCGATGTTCGATGACCTCGCGCTCGCCATCGTCGCGGACCAGTTCGCGCCGCGACGGCGAAACCGTCAGCCGGCCAATGACGAAATCCGGCTCGTGTGCAAGCTCCACCCTATCGGAAGCCGCCATTCGCCCCCCTGGCATCGGCACCGGCTGAATGTATCCTGTTCTCATTCAAGCGCAACCATGTGCGGCGTGCACACGGTCAGGCATTGGCTGCGGACGGAACGCTGTGCTCCGGCGATGCTTTCTTGCCACCATGGCACCCGCAGAGCGCGTCATCCCGGATCCCAAAGGGCATCAGGCGGCCTCGCCGGCCCAGATCCCAGCGCTGGGGTGGAAGGACATCGCCAAGCGCACGTGGAAGCGAACGTGGGACGACAATGTCGGCCTGGTCGCCGCCGGCGTGGCCTTTTACGGCTTTTTCGCGCTTCTCTCGCTGCTCGGCATCGTCGTGCTGGTCTACGGCTTCGCCGCCGATCCGCGGCTGGTGATCCGTGACGTGCACGGGTTGACCGCGATCCTGCCGACCGATGTCGCGAGCCTGATCGGCAGCCAGCTGATGACCGCGGTCGAAACCTCGGAGGGGAAGAAGGGCGCCGCGCTGCTGCTTGCGCTCGCCGTCGGCCTCTACGGCGGCACGAACGGGGCCGCGGCGACGATCACCTCGCTCAACATCGCCTATGAGGAGAAGGAGAAGCGCAGTCTGTTCGTCTTTTATCTGACGGCGCTTGGAATGACGGTTTCGGCGATCGTGCTTGCGCTCGTGATGCTCTCGGCGACCACCGCCGCAGCCGCGCTCGGCAAGCTCGTGCCCTATGCTTCCGACGCGACCGTGATCGCCGGCAAGGTGCTGACCGACATTGGGCTCGTGCTGGTGGCCGCGGCGGTCGCGGCGACGCTTTACCGCTACGGCCCCTCGCGCGAGGATGCGAAATGGAAGTGGATCACGCCCGGTTCGGCCTTCACCGCGGTCAGCTGGCTCATCCTGACCTTGCTGTTCGGCGTCTATGTCTCGAACCTCACCAATTACAGTGTCACCTACGGGTCGCTCGGCGCGGTCGTGGCGCTGCTGACGTGGCTCTATCTTTCCGCTTACGCCTTTGTGTTCGGCGCCGAACTCAACAGTGAGATCGAGCACCAGACGGCGAAGGATTCGACCACCGGCTCCCCCGAACCGATGGGCGACCGCGGCGCCTGGGCCGCCGACAATCTCGCGACCGACGACAAGGTCCAGGACCGGCCCGAGGAGAAGAGGGAAGGGGAGCGGCTGACGAAGGCGCAGCCCCAAGTGGCGGAAGAGGAGGAGGGATAAGCCGTTCGTCATGCCGGACTTGATCCGGCACCCGCCTGCCTTTTCTCCGACGCTCAACCGACGGCAGGACCCGGCTCAGGGCCGGGATGACGGTTAGGCCGCCGGAAGCAGCCGCTTCTCGCCCGCCAGCCGCAGCAGCGCGGCTTGGAGCTTCTCGAACGCGCGCACCTCAATCTGGCGGATGCGTTCGCGGCTGACGCCATAGACCTGGCTGAGCTCCTCGAGCGTCTTTGGCTCGTCGGCAAGGCGGCGCTCCATCAGGATGTGCTTTTCGCGGTCGTTGAGCGACTCCAGCGCCGTCATCAGCAGGTCGTGGCGAACGCGCGTTTCCTCGTCCTCGGCGATCAGCTCGTCCTGGAGTGGGCCGTGGTCGACGAGGAAGTCCTGCCACTGGCTCTCGCCGCCTTCGTCGCCCTTCAGCGAGACGTTGAGCGAGGTGTCGCCGCCCATCGCCATTCGGCGGTTCATCGACACGACCTCTTCCTCGCTGACGCCGAGGTCCTTGGCGATCTTGGCCACGTCCTGCGGCTTGAGATCGCCTTCCTCGAACGCGTCGATCTGGTTCTTCATCCGCCTGAGGTTGAAGAACAGCTTCTTCTGCGCCGCCGTGGTGCCCATTTTGACAAGGCTCCACGAGCGCAGGATGAATTCCTGGATGGAGGCGCGGATCCACCACATTGCGTAGGTGGCGAGGCGGAAGCCGCGGTCGGGCTCGAACTTCTTCACGCCCTGCATCAGGCCGATATTGCCTTCGCTGATCAGCTCGCTGACGGGCAGGCCGTAGCCGCGGTAACCCATGGCGATCTTGGCCACGAGCCGCAGGTGAGAATTGACCAGCTTCGCCGCGGCCTCGGTGTCGCCATGCTCGCGCCAGCGCTTGGCGAGCATATATTCTTCCTCCGGCGAGAGGATCGGGAATTTCTTGATCTCCGCGAGATAGCGGTTGAGTCCGGCCTCCCCACCGGACGCGGGGAGCGAGACGATCCCTTTTTGCGTAGCCATCTTAGTCGTCTTTCTCCCTTTGCTGGGCCTTCGCCGCCCTAGCCGGTTAACCCTATTACACCAAGCGCCGCCTTGAGTTCCTGCATGTCCGGCGGCATGGGACTTGAGAACGACAGCCTGTGCTTCGTCACCGGGTGCGTGAACCCGAGCTCCGCCGCGTGCAGCGCCTGGCGGTCAAAACCGAGTTCCTTCAGCAATTTGCCGTGCACCTTTCCGGTGCGGCCGTAGACCGGGTCGCCGAGCAGCGGGTGCCCGATCGAGGCCATGTGCACTCGCACCTGATGGGTCCGCCCGGTCTCCAGCCTGCATTCGACGAGGGCGGCGTCCCTGAGCATCTCCAATCGCTTCCAATGGGTGACGGCGCGCTTGCCGCGACTCCCTTCGACGACCGCGATCTTCTTGCGGTTCGCCGCCGAGCGGGCGAGCGGCGCGTCGATAATGCCTGAACCCGCCTTGGGAACGCCGCTGACGAGCGCGAGATATCCGCGGTCGATCGAATGGGCGGCGAACTGCTTCGCCAGCCCTTCGTGCGCGACGTCCGTCTTGGCGACCACGAGTAGGCCCGACGTGTCCTTGTCGATCCGGTGGACGATCCCCGGCCGGGCGATTCCGCCGATGCCGGACAGATTGCCCGCGCAATGGTGCAGCAGCGCGTTGACCAAAGTCCCGTCGAAATTGCCGGCGGCGGGGTGGACCACCAGCCCGGCGGGCTTGTCGAGAACCAGTAGATGCTCGTCCTCGAAGACGATCGTCAGCGGAATGTCCTGCGGCTCGTTGTGCGCCGGGGCGGGCTCCGGGACGGCAACGCGCAGTGCTTCGTCGCCTCTAACCTTGAGTGCCGGATCGCGAACCGCGGCGCCCTGCGCCTCCACCGCGCCGCCGCGAATCAGCGCCTTCAAGCGCTCGCGCGAGAGCGTGGGCACGGCATCCGCGAGCGCGCGGTCGAGCCGCCACCCGGCATGAGCGGGCTCCAGGCGCACCTCGATCGTCTGAATTCCCCCCATCTGCCGTTGAGATATGGGTTCGTAACGGAGCCGTTCAATGCCCTTCGAGACGCGCCTTCGGCAGGCTCAGGTGCTGAGCGGCACTGGGACATCACCCAACCCCGCTCATCCTGAGGAGCCGCTGAGTGGAGCCGAAGCGGCGTCTCGAAGGAGCGACGAAGGGAACCTTGCGCGATGTTAAACTCTGACGCATTCAGCGCCGGGTGAACGCGCTCGACCTCGCCAGCCTGCTCTGCTCGCGGCTTTGCCACGACCTCATGTCCCCCGTGGGCGCGCTCAACAACGGACTCGAGCTGCTCGCCGACGAGACCGACCCCGACATGCGCGACAAATGCCTCGAGCTGCTCGAGGACAGCGCCCGGGCGACCGCCAACAAGCTCAAATTTTTCCGACTTGCCTTCGGTGCCGGCGGCGGCTTCGGCGATGAGATCGACACCGGCGAGGCGCGCACCGCGCTCGAGGGGCTGTTCGGCGGCGACGGCAAGATCGAGCTCGGCTGGATGGTCGGTGACGAAAAGCTGCCGAAGGGCGCGATCCGCCTGCTGCTCAACCTGTCGCTGCTCGCCGGCGACGCGCTGGTGCGGGGCGGCCGCCTCGATGTGGGCGCCGAGCGTGGCGATGGCGGCATTGAGCTTGCCGTGCGCGCGGAGGGCCCGCGCATCCTGCTCGACCCTGTGCTTCGCGAGACACTCGAGACGGGCGGCAGGGGCACGATCGAGCCGCGCGCCGCGGGGGCCTGGCTCGCGCACAGCCTTGCAGCCGAAGGCGCCGCCTCGATCCGCTTGTCCGACCCATCGAGCGAAGTGCTGATGATCGGCGCCACGCTTCCACGACAGGGATAACGGCGCGTTAACTCCTCCCCGGCATAAGCAGCCCCGAAGCAGGGGATTGCACGCGCCGTGGACGACCTGATTGCCGATTTCGTAGCCGAATGCCGCGAAATGCTCGAAGCCCTGGGCGGCGAGATCGTCGCCTGGGAGTCCGAGCCCGACGACCGCGCGCGGCTCGACAGCATCTTCCGCTTCGTCCACACCGTGAAGGGCAATTGCGGCTTCTTCGATTTCCCGCGGCTCGAGGCGCTGAGCCACGCCGCTGAGGATGCGCTCGCCGACGTCCGCGCCGGCCGCCGCCACCCCGATGGCCAGCTGGTCAGCGCGGTGCTCGCGATCATCGATCGCATCGCCGAGATGATCGCATCGATCGAGGCCGGCGAGGACATGCCCGCTGGCGACGATAGCGCGCTCATCCACGCTTTGGCTCCGGGCGCCGACGGATCGGTTGCTCCCGCCCCTGCAACCGCCGTCGAGGGACAGCCGCGGCCGACGTCCGCGCCGCGCACCATTCGCCTCTCGGTCGAGCTGCTCGACCGGGTGATGAGCACCGTCTCCGACATGGTGCTGGCGCGCAACGAGCTCGCCCGCCGGCTGCGCGAAAGCCCGACCGACGTATCCGTCGACGGTGCGTTCGAGCGCCTGTCCGCGATCATCGCCGACATGCGCGATGCAATCACCCGCACCCGGATGCAGCGGATCGAAAACCTGTTCGTCGGTCTGCCGCGGATGGTCCGCGACCTCTCCGCCGAGCTCGGCAAGCAGGTGCTGGTCGACATCGAGGGCGGCGACGTCGAGCTCGATCGCGAGATGATCGAAATGATCCGCGATCCCCTCACGCACATCATCCGCAACGCGGTCGATCACGGGATCGAGAAGCCCGCGGACCGGCTCAGGGCGGGCAAGCGCGAGATCGGCATCCTCGCCGTCTCGGCGCGCCAGTCGGGCAACCAGATCCTGATCGACATCCACGACGACGGCCGCGGGATCGACGGCAAGAAGCTCGTCGCCAAGGCGCTGGACGTCGGCCTCCTCGAGAAAGACGATGCAGCCAAGCTTTCGCACCGCGAGCAGCTGGCGCTGATCTTCGAAGCGGGCCTGTCGACTGCCAAGGAAGTCACTTCGATTTCGGGCCGCGGCGTCGGGATGGATGTCGTCCGCTCCAACGTCGAGCGGATCGGCGGCATCGTCGAAGTCGACAGCAGGGTCGGCGAGGGGACGCGGATGACGCTCCGCGTGCCGCTCACGCTCACCATCATCCCCGCGCTCACCGTCTCCATCGGCGGGCAGCATTTCGCGATTCCCCGGTCGGCGATCGAGGAAATCGTCCGCGCCAACGGAGAGAGCGTCACGCTCGAGCATCTCGGCGGTGCCGGGGTCGCCACCATCCGCGGCCGGCGCGTGCCCGAAGTCTCGCTCGCGAAAATTCTCGACATCGAAACCGGGATCGATCCGAGGGACCGCACCCTGATCGTCCTGCGGCCGGCCGGCGGCGACGTTTACGCGCTCTCGGTTGATCGCATCCACGATCATGAGGAACTGGTGGTGAAGCCCGCCGCGCCCGCGGTGATGGCGACCGGCCTCTATGCCGGCACAACCCTCGCCGACGACGGCAGCCCGATCCTCTTGTTCGATCCGGCCGGTCTCGCCCAGGTCGGCGGAATCAAGCTCGAGGCGCAGGAGCGCTCGACGCGCATTGCCGAAGGTTCGGCCCCCGTCGTGTCCAAGGCGACCGCGGTCCTGCTGTTCCGCGCGCTCGACGGCAGTCGCCGCGCGGTGCGGCTCGCGGTTGTCGACCGCATCGAGGAAGTGCCCGTCAGCGCCGTCAGGCAAGCCGCCGGCCAGGTCCGGGTTCAGCTCGGCGAAGCGATCCTGCCGCTCGCCGGCGCGGCCGGTGCCGAGATCGGCGACGCGAAGGTGCGCCTGTTCCGTCTAAACGACGGCGTGCACGAGATCGGCTATGCCTTTGCTGAGGTCATCGACTTCGCGGCCATCGACAGTGACATCATCCACGCCGATCGGCCGGGGGAAATCAGCGGCGTCTCGCTGGTCGGCGGCGAGCCGGCCGAGCTGGTCGACGCGCACTGGCTGTTCGCCAACCATGTCGGCGCCGCCGCGCGAGCGAGCGAGCAGCTGGTCTGTCACCTGCCGAGCGACGACCCGTGGATGCAGAACATGCTTCGCCCGATCGTCGAGGCCGCGGGTTACCAGGTCGTCGGTGACGAACACGAGGGCGACGCGGACCTGGTCATCGCCGCCCAGGGTTCCGAAGTTCCGGACGACGTCTCGAACAAGACGATCTGGTTGAGGGCCGAACCCGACGCGGCGGGCAAGAAGGACGAGAGCATCTATCGTTACGACCGCGCGGGGCTGCTGATGGCGCTCAAGACCGCGAACGCGGGGAGGGGCAAATGAACGAGCTGCTGCTGGTCGTGACCATCGCCGGGGAGCGCGTCGCCTTGCCTGCCGCGGCCGTGGAATCGGTCGTCGAGCTGGACACCGTGATCCCGGTGCCGCGCGCCGCGCCGCATGTCGCGGGCTTGTCGGCGCTCCGTAGCCGCGTGCTTACCGTCATCGACTGCAAGCGCTCGCTCGAACTGGGCGAGAGTGACCGAACCGACGGAATCCGCGAAGCGGCTGTGGTCGATTTCGACGGGCACCATTACGCGCTGATCGTCGATCTCGTCGAGGACGTGGTCGAGGCGCTGTCGGATGCGACGCCCGTCCGCGCTGCCATGGGCGCAGGTTGGGAGCGCGTGTGCCAGGGAATGGTGGATACGGAGACCGGGCCGCTGCTGCTGGTCGATGTCGCGGCGCTGATCGCCGGCACCGCCGAAGCCAAGGCGGCTTAAGGTCTTCGTTACCGTTCGCGTCTATCAGGGCCGGAGTGGGGAAGCGGGAAGCTTTAGCAATGAAGAGCTGTTTGATCGTCGATGATTCCAAGGTGATCCGCAAGGTCGCCCGCCATATCCTCGAGACTCTCGAGTTCGAGGTCGAGGAGGCCGGCGACGGCCAGGAAGCGCTTTCCCGCTGCGAAGCCAAGATGCCCGATGTCGTCCTGCTCGACTGGAACATGCCGGTGATGAGCGGGATGGAGTTCCTTCGCCTGCTCCGCCAGCGCGGTCACAGCGACCAGCCGAAGGTCGTGTTCTGCACCACTGAGAACGACATGGCGCATATTCGCGCGGCCCTCGAAGCGGGCGCCGACGAATATGTGATGAAGCCGTTCGACCGGGAAACGCTCCACATCAAGCTCCAGCTCGTCGGCGTCGCCTGAGGCCGCCGGCGGTGGAGCGGGCGCTCGCCAGATCGCGGGACCGCCAGCCGGGGCCGTCGCCGACCAGGCGCCGAATCCGGCTGATGATCGTCGACGATTCGACGGTCGCGCGAGCGGTGCTGTCGCGGATGATCGAAAGCGATCCCGCGTTCGAGATCACCGCCGTCGCCGGCACTGCCGAGGACGCGATCGAAGCGCTCGGCGAATGCCGCGTCGATGTCGTCATCCTCGATCTCGAGATGCCGGGCGCCGGCGGGCTGAGATCGATCCCGCGGATCATCGCCGCAGCCGCCGGCGCGAAGGTCATGATCGTGTCCTCGCTCGCCGAGGATGGCGCGGAGCAGACGGTGGCGGCGCTTGCGCTTGGCGCCGCCGACACCATGCCCAAGCCCGGCACCGGCCGGTTCAACGGCAAGTTCTCCGAAATCCTGCTCGGCAAGCTGAAAGCGCTCGGCTACGCGGCACCCGCCGCCGCTGGCGCGACATTCGCCCCGCAGCCGTCGGGCCCCCACGCGGCGCTCCGCGCGATGCCGAGCGACCCAATCGACGTCCTCGCCATTGGTGCATCGACCGGCGGAATTCACGCGCTCGGCGTGTTGTTTCACGCGCTCCCGAAGCGGATCGGGGTCCCGATCCTGCTGACGCAGCATCTGCCGGCGCCGTTCATGCCGGTGTTCGCGCGCCAGCTCGGCGCGATCGCGCACCGGCCGGCCATCGTGGCGCACGATGGAATGGTGGTCGAGCCCGATCACATCCTCCTTGCGCCCGGTGACGCACATTTGACGCTCGAGCCGATCAAGAATGGCGCGATCGTCCGGCTAAGCCACGGCCGGACCACGAGCGGCTGCCTGCCCTCGCTCGACCCGATGTTCGCGTCCGTCGGCGCCCTCTATGGTGCCGGCGCGCTCGGCGTCGTGCTCACCGGCATGGGGCGCGATGGCGTGGAGGGCTCGACCACGCTCGTCGCGCGCGGCGGCTCCGTGATCGCTCAGGACGAAGCCAGCTGCGCCGTCTGGGGAATGCCGCGTGCGGTGCTCGAGGCGGGACTGGTCTGCGCCGTGCTCCCGCCCGACAAAATCGCACGGCGGATCGCCTCGCGGACCGAGGAGCAGCGCGAGTGCAGATAAGCGACAGCTCCACGCGGATCCTCGCCGGCCTCCTCGAGGCCCGCACCGGGCAGCAGCTGACGATGAGCCGAAGGTGGCGGATCGAAACCGCGCTTTCGAGCCTGCTGCGCGAGCGCGGGATCGCGACTCTCGACGAGCTCATCACCATCCTCGTCATGGGCAAGGAGCCGAGCTTGTCGCAAATGGTCGTCGAAGCCCTGCTCAACAACGAGACCTATTTCTTCCGCGATCGTGCGCCTTTCGACCTGCTCCAGCGCCATGCGCTGCCGGAGCTTGCGCAGCGCCGCGCGAAGTCGAAGCGGCTGCGGATCTGGTCGGCCGGCTGCTCGACCGGGCAGGAGACCTATTCTCTCGCCATGCTGTTCGCCGAGGAGCCGGAGAAGTGGCGCGGGTGGACCATCGACATCCTCGGCACCGACGTGTCGACCGCCTGCGTCGATCGCGCGCGCAATGGCGCCTACAGCCAGTTCGAGGTCCAGCGCGGGCTCGGAATCAACCAGATGATCAAATGGTTCGAGGAGTGCCCGGATGGCTGGCGCGCGGTCGAGGCATTGCGGCGCCCGCTCCGCTTCCAGGTGCACAATCTGCTCGAACAGCCGCCGCACCCCGGCGGGTTCGACATCGTCCTGTGCCGCAATGTCCTCCTCTACCTGAGCCCGGAAAAGAAGACTTTGAGCTTCGAGCGGCTCGCCGCTTCGATGGCCGAGGACGGCTGGCTGATGCTCGGCGCGGGCGAGACGGTGATCGGGCAGACGACAAGGCTCGGCGCGGACGTCAACGCGCGAGGGCTCTACCGGCTCGCCAACGGCAATCTGGTGGAAAAGCGCCAGGGAGACCGGCGCTCCGCATCCGCGAGGGCTTGACCGCGGCAGCCGTCTCGTGCGCCAATTGATCGCGCATGGAACTGGACTTCATCGAACGGCGGTCGCCGAACTTCGACGAGCGCAAGCTGCCGGTCTCGATGATCGTGCTTCATTATACGGGCATGCCCGATGCCGAGGGGGCGCTCGACCGGCTGACCTCGCCCGAGGCGAAGGTTTCCGCCCATTATCTCGTCGACGAGGACGGGACGATCTACCGGCTCGTCGAGGAATCGAAACGCGCCTGGCACGCCGGCAAGTCGCGCTGGCGCGGCATCACCGACGTCAATTCCGCGAGCATCGGCATCGAGATCGTCAACCCGGGCCATGAGTTCGGCTACCGCGATTTTCCGGACGAGCAGATGGCCTCGGTCATTCCGCTCGTCGCCGACATCAAGGAGCGCCACGGCATCGGCCGCGGCAATGTCGTCGGTCATTCCGACGTCGCGCCGGGGCGCAAGGAGGACCCGGGAGAGCTGTTCCCGTGGCACGCGCTCGCCAAGCGGCGGCTCGCGCTTCCGAGCCCGACGCGCGAGCTGATCGACCCTTATTGGACCGACGCCGGCTTCCTCCTCGCGCTCGAGCGGTTCGGCTATGACGTGACCGATTCCCAGAAAGCGGTGATCGCCTTCCAGCGCCGCTTCCGCCCCGACCTGATCGATGGCATCGTCGATGGGGAATGCCGGGCCAAGCTGCTCTCGCTGTTGCTGCCACGCCCGCAGTGAGTCCGCTTACGACCCATTCCTGCCATTGGGGTGGATTTCCTCCGCCAGGCCGATACGATGAACCCGATGGCATACGGAGCGAACATCGCGGCAGTTGGCGTCAATGTGCCGATTGCTATTCTTTTTGCCCTCACTGCTCGACCCGGGCGGACGCTGCCAACAGCCGTTTGCGTCCTGATAGTCCTAGGCCTGATAGGTCTTGCCGCATGGAAATTTCCGAGGGGTGAGAAGCGCTCAAGCTTCGAGTGGTTCACGTTCCTGACCGTGTTGGGATCGGGGCTTCTTTGGACCGGCGTGTTTCTGCTCGCCATCAATGGAGATAGTTTGCCGTCGCTCGCTTACGCCGGACTGGATATTCTGATTTTTGGCGGGATCGGATTGGTCCTTTGCGCCGTCTTCGGCAGCTACATCTCGATCCGCAAAGAGCGTGGGTTCTAACGAACTGCTAGCGTCCGCTCTCCACCCGTTGCAGACATTCTGTCGAGAACTACTGTCGCGGAATGAAAACTCGACTCTTCGCGTTGTGCGTCACCGCATTCGGGCTCTGCGGCTGCAGTCTGATGCTCAAGCTCTTCCCGCATAAGCCTACGGGTGCGGAGGCGCGAGCGGCAATCCGACGGTGCGGAGGATCACCGGATAAGATCGCGTGGCGAGTAACTAACGATGGAGCGTTCGTGTTCGGGAAGAAGACTGAGAACGGTCCAGCGCTTCCTACCTCATTGAGACCATGCCTGCTGAGCTGGGGCAAGTGGAACCGAGTGAACGTCGGCTTCATCGTTTGGGATCCGATTCCGAAAAGCTAATGGCGGCTTCCCACCCAGTGCGGCCATTCGGGATGACTCGAAACAACGGCAGCTCTCCCCTATGTCAGAGCAGCCAGAGGGCCGGGCGGCCGCGGGGGAGCTTGCTCTCACGAGGAAAGTCCGGGCTCCATGGAACCACGGTGCCGGGTAA
>DASSOE010000032.1:0-5348 GCA_035700945.1 Sphingomicrobium sp.
GGGACGAGCAAGAGCAATGCGGTGCGGTTCATGTGCGGACCTCCTGTATTATTCATATAACACAGCAGGGCAGTGTTCCGTCAAGCGTCTAGCCGAGCGCCTCCCTGACCGCGTCGCGGGAACGCATGTGAAGCGCCCAGAAGTTGGGCACGCCGCGCCCGGCGAGCCGCTCCTGGAGGACGGTCATGTGCGAATTCCAGCCGCTTCCGAAGTCCTGCGCGCCGACCGGGCTGACGATCCCGCGGTGGGTGAGGACGAGGCGGGTACGCCCGTCTTCCGGATGGAGCTCATAAGTGACGATGCCGTTCTTCCCGCCCTGGAAGGTGGTTTCGAGCAACCGCGGTGGGTCGAAGCGGAGCACCTTCTCGTTCCATGTCCTGCCTTTGAACTCGGCATAATTCTCCGGATACGGAACGTCGTCGTCCGACAGATTGTCATGGTCGTTGAGCAGCTCGAACTCGCCGTCCGGCCGCGCGTCAGTGCCGCCCATGAACCACTGACGGCGGAGCTCGGCCTCGGTGAGATAGCGCCACACGGTCTCGACCGGAGCATCGAGCACGCGCTCCAGGCGGATTGCGTCGTCCCCGATCCGCTGGATCGGAGCGGTGATTTGAATCTGGGCCTCAGCCATTGCGATTCTCCTTTCGCTTGTCCTGTTCGATGAGCGCGTCGAGGCGATCGAGCCGCGCCGACCAGAATTTCTCCCATTGCCGAAGCCATCCCTCGGCTTCCTCGAGCGGCCCAGGCCGGAGCGTGCATATGTGCCTCCGCCCTGCCCTGCGCCGCTCGATCAGCCCGGCGCTTTCGAGCACCTTCACGTGCTTCGCCGCGCCGGCGAAGCTCATCGCGAACGGCTCGCCGAGCTCACCCACGGATTTGTCGCCAAGCGCAAGGCTCGCCAGCATCCCACGGCGTGTCGGGTCCGAAAGCGCGCGGAACGTCGCGTCGAGTCGTTGTTCAACCATATGGTTTAAAATAGGCCGAATGGTTATGACTGTCAACCAGTCGGTTTAACAAGTGCGCGGCTTGCGGCGGCGGTCGGAAAGTTCAATTGTCCGACGCCAAATTCCGGAGGGGACCTTATCCGTGACTCGATTCCGCACGCTTCCGACGCTCGCGCTCCTGTTCGCCGCGACCGCGCTCTCGGCTCCGGCCGCCGCGGCTCCCGCCACCGGCCCGACCCGCACCTTCACCGGCGCCGACCTGTTCACGCTCGAGCAGGCATCGGACCCGGAGATCAGCCCCGACGGCAAGACCATCGCCTATGTGCGCAAGTCGAACGACATCATGACCGACAAGGCGCGGCCGACGATCTGGCTGGTCGACGTCGCGAGCGGCCAGCAGCGGCCGCTCGAAGCAGGCTCCGGCTCCTATTTCTCGCCGCGCTGGTCGCCCGACGGCACCCGCCTCGCTTTTGTCGCGGCCGAGGGCGCAAGCCCGCAGCTGTACGTGCGCTGGATGGCGAGCGGCGAAAGCGCGCGCATCACCGGCCTGCCCGACAGCCCCGCCGCCATCGCCTGGTCGCCCGACGGCCGCCGCATCGCCTACACCATGTTCGTCCCCGACGAAGGACCGACGCTAGGCAAGGCGCCGCCCAAGCCCGAAGGCGCCAAATGGGCGGACCCGCTCCAGGTGATCGACGCGGTCACCTACCGGACTGACGACGAGGGCTATCTCAAACCCGGCTATTACCAGCTGTTCTGGGTCCCCGCCGACGGCGGCGCGCCGACCCAGCTGACCTTCGGCGCGACCCACGCCGCCGGGCCGGTGAGCTGGACGCCCGATGGCCGGTCGATCCTGTTCAGCGGCAACCTCTCGAAGAACTGGGAGCGCGAGGCGGTCAACAGCGAGATCTACCGGATGAGCATCGACGGCGGTGCCCCAGTCGCGCTCACCAGCCGCGATGGCCCCGACGCGGCGCCGGCCGTGTCGCCCGACGGCCGCCACGTCGCCTACATCGGCTATGACGACAAGAAGCTCGGCTACCAGAACACGCAGCTGTCGGTGATGAACCCAGACGGCTCGGGCAAGCGCGCGCTCACCGCCAGCCTCGACCGCTCGGTCGGAAGCCCCGTCTGGGCGCCCGACAGCCGCTCGATCTACGTCCAGGTCGAGGACCGCGGCACCAACAAGGTGCAGCGCGTCGGCCTCGACGGCTCCATCCGCGAGGTCGCGACCGGGCTCAACGGTGGCGGCCTCGACCGGCCCTATGCCGGCGGCGAGTTCGACGTCGCGCGCAAGAGCGGCACCATCGCGATCACCACCGGCGACCCGCTGCACCCGTCCGACATCTCGGTCGTCACCGGCAGCGGCGTCAGGCAGCTGACGCACCTCAACGAGAATCTCGGCGCCAAGGCGCTGGCGCAGGTCCGGAAGCTGCCGGTCACGTCGAGCTACGACCAAAGGCCGATCGACGCCTGGATGGTGACTCCGCCAGACTTCGACCCGGCCAGGAAGTATCCGCTGATCCTCGAGATCCACGGCGGGCCGTTCGCCGCCTACGGGCCGAGCTTCTCGACCGACGACCAGCTCTACGCCGCCGGCGGATACATCGTCCTCTACACCAACCCGCGCGGCTCGACCTCTTACGGCGAAGAGTTCGCCAACCAGATCGACAAGGCCTACCCCGGGCACGACTATGACGATCTGATAAGCGCGGTCGATGCCGCCATCGCGACCGGCCACGTCGATCCGAACAATTTGTTCGTCACTGGCGGCTCCGGCGGCGGCGTGCTGACCGCGTGGATCGTCGGCAAGACCGACCGCTTCCGCGCGGCAGCCACCCAGAAGCCGGTGATCGACTGGGCCAGCTTCGTGCTGACCAGCGACGGCGCGCCTTATTACTCGCCCTACTGGTTCGCCAAGAAGCCATGGGAAGACCCGATGGGCTATTGGCAGCGCTCGCCGCTCAGCCTCGTCGGCAACGTCAAGACGCCGACGCTCGTGGTCGTCGG
The DNA here is from genome assembly GCA_035700945.1 of Sphingomicrobium sp. Taxonomy (GTDB): domain Bacteria; phylum Pseudomonadota; class Alphaproteobacteria; order Sphingomonadales; family Sphingomonadaceae; genus Sphingomicrobium. The sequence continues at coordinate 2,955 of DASSOE010000032.1, forward strand.
CAGCGAGGACTACCGAACGCCCGACAGCGAGGCCGAGCAATATTACCAGGCGCTGCAGCTGCGCGGTGTTCCGACAGGCTTCGTCAAAGTCCCGGGCGCGAGCCACGGCGGGATCGCCGCGCGCCCGAGCCAGGCCGCGGCCAAGGCGAGCGCGATCCTCGCCTGGTTCGACCGCTACCGCACCGACAAGGGCGGCGCGGCGGCGGCGAACGAAGGGGCTTCCCCGAAGGCGGCTCGCTAACTAGTTGCACCTCTGCACCTTTCCGGCGCCGCGCTGCGATGCGTGGTGGCCGAACCACGCTTCGACTCTGGGGAGAGAAACCAAGTGAGAACGTACCGCTGGCTTGTTGCGACCGCCATTGCCCTTGCCGCCGCACCCGTCATCGCCGCCGACACCGGCCCTTTCAGCGCACAGCGCCTGTCGGACATCGACAAGTTCATCTCGACCGACGCGTTCGAAGGCCGCGGCCCGGCGACGCGCGCCGAGACCAAGACGATCAACTACATCGCCGACCAGTTCAGGGCGGCCGGGGTTCAGCCTGCGGGCGATACGATCAACGGCCAGCGATCCTATTTCCAGGCGGTGCCGTTGCGCAGGTCGGAATTCGTCGCCCCGCCGCGGTTCACGCTCAACCTCGGCAACGGTCAGTCGATGCCGCTCACCCAGGGCGAGCAGATCGCGCTGCGCGCACCGATGAACGGCGCCACAGCCGTGAACATCGCCAACGTCCCACTGGTCTTCGCCGGCTACGGAGTGACCGCGCCCGAGCGCAACTGGGACGATTTCAAGGGCCAGGACGTCAAGGGCAAGCTGATCGTCGTCCTCATCAACGACCCCGACTTCGAGGGCGCTGACCTCGGCTTCGGCGGCAAGGCGATGACCTATTACGGCCGCTGGACCTACAAATATGAAGAAGCCGCGCGCCGCGGCGCCGCCGGCGTGCTGATCGTCCACGAGACCGAACCCGCCTCCTACGGCTGGAACACGGTCAAGAACAGCAACACCAACACGATGTTCGACATCGTCCGCCAGGACCCGGCGGCCGAGCACCCGCTCTTCGAAAGCTGGATCCAGCGGCCGCTGGCGGAGCAGATCTTCGCCGCCTCGGGGCTGGATTTCGAGCAGGCCAAGGCCGCGGCGAAGACGCGCGACTTCCAGCCGATCCCGCTCAAAGCGACGCTGAGCGCGCAAGGGCAGGCGCAGGTCGCGACGATCAACTCGCACAACGTGGTCGGCTATCTGCCCGGCACGAAGCATCCCGACGAGACGGTCATCTACTCGGCGCACTGGGACCATCTCGGCATCGGCAAGCCCGACGAGACCGGCGACACGATCTACAATGGCGCGCTCGACAACGCGACCGGCATTGCCCAACTGATCGAGCAGGCGCGGGTGTTCGCGAAGGAGCCGCGGACCGAGCGCTCGATCGTGTTCCTCGCCGTGACCGCGGAGGAGAAAGGCCTGCTCGGCTCCGAATATTACGCGCAGAACCCAATTTTCCCGATCGCCAGGACCGCGGGCGTGATCAACACCGACGGCGGGGCGATCTACGGACCGGCGAAGAACTTCACGATCTCGGGCAACGCCAGGCTCGGCCTGCTCGACATGCTGGTCGCCGAAGGAAAGAAGCAGGGCCGCTATTACACCCCCGACCCGCACCCCGAGGCCGGCTATTTCTACCGCTCGGACCATTTCTCCTTCGCCAAGGTGGGCGTCCCCGCGATCAGCTTCGGCGACGGCAACGACCTGGTGAACGGCGGCGTCGAGCGCGGCGAAGCGCTCGGCAAGGAATATACTGAAAAGCACTATCACCAGCCGAGCGACGAATGGCAGGCGAGCTGGGACTTCACCGGCATGGCCGAGGACGCGAACCTGCTCCACAACCTCGGCCGCGACCTCGCCAATTCGCGCGCGTGGCCCGACTGGGGCGCGGACAGCGAGTTCCGCGCCATCCGCGATGAGACCGCGGCCCAGCGCGGCGGTGCGGCCCCCGCCCCGGCCCCCGCTCCGACTCCGGCTCCCGCCGCCGACCAGCCGCAAGAGGGAGAGCGCGGTTGAGCGAAACGCTCGAGCCTGCTCTTCCGGATCACCTGGACGAGCAGGCCGACCGCCTGATGCACGCGCTGTGCGACCGGAAACTCCGCGTCGCCACCGCCGAAAGCTGCACCGGCGGGATGCTCGCCGCGCTCCTCACCGACATCGAGGGCGCGAGCCACGGCTTCGAGCGCGGGTTCGTCACCTACAGCGAGGAGTCCAAGCACGAGCTCCTCGGGATCGACCTCGACATTCTCCACAAGAACGAGGCGGTGTCGGAAGTGGTCGCTCGGGCGATGGCCGAAGGTGCCCTCGCCCGCTCGCAAGCCGACATCGCGCTCGCAGTCACCGGCTTCGCC
>DASSOE010000033.1:0-43508 GCA_035700945.1 Sphingomicrobium sp.
CGGCACGGTAAACCCCACCGGGTGCAAGACCGAATAGGGGCGCCGCATGAGCCTGGTTCCGGCTCGGCGCCCGGGTTGGTTGCTTGAGCCCCGATGCAAGTCGGGGCCTAGAGGAATGGCCGCACATCCGCCTGCGCGTAAAGCTGCGGCGGAGGACAGAACCCGGCTTACAGGCCCTCTGGCGCTGTTCCCCTGCGAAGGCAGGGGTCCAGTTTTCCTTTCTTGGACCGGGCTCCTGCCTTCGCAGGAGCACAAACAGTCTCTATCAGGAATCAGATGCCCAAGCAGAAGAGATCGGACGATTGGGGATTCCCGCGCTGGCGCTCCTATGGCGACAAGGGTCGGAGCGCGGCGAAGCTGCGCCTGTGCGACCGCGAGGGCTGCAACCAGATCGGCGACCGGCCGGCGCCCAAGGCTCCCAACAGCCCCGAGCGCTGGTATTTCTGCGAAGCGCACGCCGCCGAGTACAACAAGAACTGGAACTATTTCGCAGGGCTGAGCCCCGAGGAAGCGGCCCGCCGTGCCGCCGACGAGGAGCGCGGCAATGCCGGCTTCCGCCAGTCCGCGCAGTGGAAATGGGCGGGCCCGGGCGACGGCAGCCGCAGCCGTGACGAGATGCGCGCGCTCGACGCGCTCGAGCTCGACAGCGACGCCGACTTCGCCGCGGTCAAGGCCGCGCACCGTCGGCTGGTCAAGGAAACCCACCCCGATGCCAACCCCGGCGATGAGGAGGCCGCGAAGCGCTTCAAACAGGTGCAGGCGGCCTATGACGTGCTCAGGAAAGCCGAAGAACGGAAGGACGGGAAGGCGGCCTGATCGAAGCTTTCACGGCTCCATTTGCGGTCTCGCGCATTAATGACCTGCGGGAAACCAATGATGCCATTGAACTTCGACAGCTTCTTCATGGCCGGGTTCGAGTGCTCGTCGCACCGGCGGCGCGACGGCGTCCGCCTCGACTTGATCCGCGCGACCGCACACGACCGCCACGCCCTCGAGGACTATCGGCTGTGCAGGCGGTTCGGCTTCACCACGCTTCGCGACGGCCTGCGCTGGCACCGCATCGAAAGGTCTCCCGGCCAGTACGACTGGTCGAGCTGGATGCCGATGCTGGAGGCCGCCGAGGAGGCGGGGGTGCAGGTTATCTGGGACCTGTTCCACTACGGATGCCCCGATTGCCTCGACCAGGCCGCGCCCGATTTCGCCGGGCGTTTCACCGAATTCGCGCTTGCCGCGCTGGAGGCGCAGCAATCGGTCAGCGGACGGCCGCCGCTCGTCTGCCCGCTCAACGAGATCAACTTCCTCTCCTGGGCGGTCGACGACGGCTATTTCCCGCGCGTCGGCCCCGACGAGCGCGGATGGCTGAAGGAACAGCTCGTCCGGACAGCGATCACGGCATCGAAGGCGATCAAGCAGCAATGGCCCCGGGCGACGATCATCTGGGCCGAGCCGCTGATTCACATTGCTCCGCACGATGAGCGCCGCAAATCGATCCGCGGCGCCGAGCGCAACCTGCAAGGCATGTTCGAGGCCTACGACTGGGTCATGGGCCGAGCGAGGCCGGAACTGGGCGGCGACCCATCGTTGGTCGACGTCGTCGGGTGGAACTTCTACCCGCACAACCAATGGTATTGGAACGGGCCGACGATCCCGATGGGCCATCATGAATATCGCCCGCTCGCCGACATGCTGGTCGAGATGGCGGAACGCTATCAGAAGCCGGTGATGCTGTCCGAGACGGGCGCGGAAGGGACCGGCAAGCCGTCGTGGCTGCACTATGTCTGCAACGAGGTGCGCGACGCGATAAGCCGCGGCGCAGACGTTCGCGGCATCTGCTGGTACCCCATTACCGCTTACCCCGGCTGGGACAATTCGCGCCACGCCGAGACGGGGCTGTTCTCGAGCGTCGTCGCCGACGGCAGCCGCCACGTCGACGAGCGGTTGCTCGCCGAGTTCGAGCTCCAGCGCGAGCAGTTCGAGGAGTTCCAGGCACAGCGGAAGCGTTCCGCCCAGCGGCCGCGCGCCGCCGCCTAGGTAATTGGTGCCCGCTGCGGCTCGTCCGAAGGCGTGCCGACGAAAGGCCAGCCGTCGCGCCACTGTATCCGGTCGATGAGGAGCACGCGGCGGCTGTTGATCTCGTCCTCCTGCCGCTGGCGCGGACGGTTCACGTCGATCGCGTGATAGATGATCCACACCTCGCCGGCCTTGTCGGCCACGATCGAATTGTGACCCGGGGCGAGCCAGCGCTCGCTCTTGAACAGCATCAGGCTGTGCGGCACGCCCTTGGCCTGCTCGAGCGTCTCGAACGGCCCGGTCGCGCTGGTCGAGCGCGCGACCATGACGCCATATTCGGCGTCCGGCCCGCAGCAATTGTCGCCCGAATAGAAAAGGTAATAGAAATCGTCGTGGCGGATCACCCATGACGCTTCGACCAGTCGGGGGAAACCGCCTTTCTTGCCGTTCGGCCAGATGAGCTCGATCGGCTCGCTTCCTTCCGCGAACGACAGTCGGTCCGGCGCCAGCTCCCTCACCTTGAGCGGCTCGAAACCCGAACCCCAGTAAAGCAGGCGCTTGCCCGTGGCCGGGTCGTCGTACGCCATCGGGTCGATGTTGTGAAAGCCTTTGCCGGCGAGGAACGGCCGGCCCATGTCGACGAACGGTCCGGCGGGAGAGTCCGACGTAGCCACCGCAAGGGCGTGGTCGGGTCCTTCGCGACATTCGTCGGGTGTCGCCGAATAATACATGAACCAGGTCGAGCCGTCGAAGATGACGCTCGGCGCCCAGAAGTCCTGCGTCGTCTTCGCCCACTCGGGCTTTTCGGGAAGCGCGTCGTCGACATGCTCCCAGTGCACGAGGTCGGCCGACCGCGTGACCTGGATGTTGATCCACCAGCCGTTGCGGAGCGTCTGCGTTCCGTAAGCGTAATAATAGCCGTCCTCGGCCTCGATCACCGCCGGATCGGGAAAATCCTCGTCGAGCACCGGGTTGAGGTAAGATCGTATCGCCGTACCGGAAGGCGTCACGGGGCCGGCGGCGATCGGGAAGTCATCGGAATCGAGGGATGTGCGCATGGAGCGGACATATGGCCCGACCTTACCTTGCGAAAGCGTTATTAAGCGCCGCCTCAGGCGCGGCTAGGCGGCCGCTGCGTAGCGCTCCGCGGTTTGCCTGACGAGCGCGATCATGTTCGGGACACCCTGGGTGCGGTTGGCGCTCAGATGCTTGCGCAGCTCAAAAGGCGCGAGGGCTTCGGCGACGTCCATGCGCGCGACTTCTGCCGCGGGCCGGTCCTGGACTGCGGAAAGGACCAGCGCGACGATACCCTTGGTGATCGCGGCGTTGCTGTCGGCGAGGAAGTGCAGCCGCCCCTCCGCCGCAGTGGGATAAACCCACACCGATGCCGAGCAGCCGCGGACTTTGGTCGCGTCGGTCTTGAGCGCGTCGGGCATAGTTTCGAGCTGGCGGCCGAGATCGATCAGCAGCCGATAGCGGTCCTCGGCGTCGACGAGCTCATATTCTTCGAGGATTTCGGACAGGGCGGGTAGGCCGGCCATCCGGCGGCCCTAGCTGCTTATCGGTCGCGGAGCGACTCGATTTCCCGCGACAGGCTGTTCTCTTTCTCGACGGTTATCCGCTCGAGCACCTTGAGCCGTTCCTGAAGCTGGGTGAGTTCCTCGCGCAGCCGCCGGTTCTCTGCCTCTCCCCGCGCGTCGTCCCAGACCACCGGATGGCGCGGACCGCGGAGCCCGGCGCGGATGATCGATCCCAACATGATGATGGCGACGATCGCGATTGCGGTGATCTGGCCGCCGTCCATCAGGCTCTGTCCTCGTCGGCGATCCGGTCGCGGTCGCGAAGCGCCTCGATCTGTGCCGCGGTCTCGACGCCGCGGTCGGTGACGATGCGCTCGAGCACGCGGATCCGCTCCTGCAGCTGCTGTACCTGGCCGCGCAGCCGCTCATTCTCGCGGTCGTCGCCCGGGGGATCGCCCCGCATCTCGCGCATGGAGCGGGACGGGATGCCGAGCTTGTGCCGGATGATCGTGAAGGCGAACACGATGAATAGGACGGCAAGGACGAACTCAAATGGATTCATGGCGGCTATGGCCCCTCGGTCGTCCGATGTATCTTAGATGTATCATCTGGCATCAACAGCACGCAATTCAAGCAGCGTCATCCGCCGACGCTCGCTTTCTGCCGATCGGCATCGGCGAGTGGCGCAATGCCTCGATCTGTGCCGCGGTCTGCGCGCCGCCGTCGGTAACGATCTGCTCGAGCACTCGAAGCCGTGCTTCGATGCGCTCCACATGCGCGCCATATTGAGCGGCCTTTTCCGCCGTTTCGTTGGCGATCAGCTGGCTCATCTTCTCCTTGTGCTGGAGCCAGCGCTGGAACGCGGCCATGCTGATCCCACCGACTACGGGAATTCCCACAACGATCATGAAGAATACGAGTATTGAAGAGTCCACGAAAACCTCCGCCAGTGGATTAGCCGAGTGGCTCCCGTTCGGCCTTTCGGCTGCCCGCCGCCTTATCCGACGGGACGGCTCGAAGTGCCTCGATCTGCGCCGCGGTCTGTGCGCCGCCGTCGGTGACGATCTGCTCGAGCACGCGGACGCGCTGCTCGAGTTCGTTGGAGCGCGATGCATATTGCGCCGCTTTCTCGGCGGCCAGGCCCGCCTCGACCTCGAGCTTTTTTTCGCGCAAGCGGAAATAGCGGTTGGCGATGATCATGAGCAGGATGACTGGGAGCCCGATGACGATCAGCGCGATGAAGACTTCGGCGGGGCCCATTACGCATTCCCTCCCTTGTCGATCCCAAGCGCATCGATGTCGCGCGCCAGCCTGGACGGCTGATCGGTGGCGATCCGCTCGAGCGTCTCGAGCCGGTCTTTCATCGAACCGACTTCGGCACGCAGCTGCGCGTTCTCGCTGGTCAGCAAGCGGATTCGCTCGATCGTTTCCCCGTCGGACTTCGGATGCAGAGGCATGCCCCATGAATTCTGGAGCGGATAGCCGTTCCGGATCCTGATCCAGGTGTTGAGGAATGAACCGCCGACGCCAAGTGCGACGATGATGGCGACGTACGGGAGGATGTTGCCGAGGAAGGTGAAGATCTGAAGTAGTTGCGGATCCATGATGCTGTTCCCCTGTCCTTGAAGTTAGCGAAGTCGCTTCCGCCTCACTGGAGCTGTTCGATATCGCGCGCGAGCTTAGACGGATGGTCGGTTGCAATTCGCTCCAACGTTTCAACCCGATCCTTCACCGAGCCCAGTTCTGCCCGAAGCTGTGCGTTTTCGGTCGTCAAAAGCTTGATCCTTTCCGCGGATTCGCGATCGGTCTTGGGGTGGACCGGCATGCCCCACGAGGATTCCAGCGGGTAGCCGTGGCGCACTCTGAGCCATGTCGTGAAGACCCAGCCGAGGATCGCGATGAGGCCAAGCAGCATTCCTCCGCCGATAATCCACGGCAGATTCGGTATGATGACTTGCTCACCAAGGTCGGTCTGCATCAGGAGGTCCCTTCTTAGCGAAGCTGCTCAATTTCGCGCGCGGTCCGCTCGGCCGGGTCGGTAGCGATCCGCTCCAACGTGGCGATCCGATCTTCGAGGCGCACGATCTGGCCGGTGAGCCGTTCATTTTCCTCGGTCAGCAGCGCCAATCTCCGGGTCGAATCGGGATGGTCGCCCTTGTGGGACATGCCGCTCCACTCGTTCTCGACCGGATACCCGTGCCGCGCGCGAATCCAGGTCGAAACCAGCCAGCCGAATGTCGAAATGGCAACGATGGCGATGACGAATTCGGGACCACCCCAGTCCATGATAATTCCTCCCCTATGGCGACTCAGGCGTCTGGCCTAGCGCAGCTGCTCGATCTCTTGAGCGAGCGAGCGGTTCTCGGTCGTCACATAGCTTTCGATGTCGGCAAGCCGCCGGTCCATGTCCTTGAACCGTGACCGGATGTCGCGCGCGGCCCGCGCCGGCGACGCGCGCACGCCCTGCCAGAAATGCCGTTCTTCGCTGCCGCGATATTCGAGCTCGCGCGGCTTGGTCGGGGTGATCCATCCGGCGATGAAGTAGAAGGGCAGGACCGATCCGCCGCTCATGAACACAGCGGCGAGGAAGCAGATGCGGACCAGCGCGACATCGAAACCGGTGTAATCGGCGATGCCGGCGCATACGCCGAGCACCTTGCCGTCCTGCTTGTCGCGGTAGAAGCGGGTGCGGCTCGCCGGCTGCCCCGGATAATCGAGGTCGCTCGCGTAATCCGGCTCGCCGTATTGCGGCTCGTTGGAGCGGAACTGCGGCTGGTTCGTCCGCCGCTCGCGCGTCGGATAGCGCTTGTAGGCCATGTTACTCCCCGTCCGCCAGCAGGCGCCGGCTGTCGTCGCGCTCACGCCCGGGCAGGCACTGCTGGCGCCAGTTCGGGTTCTCCGCGGTCATGATCCGTTCGATCGTGCACAGCCGGTCATCGAGCCGGCGCGCAGCCTCGTGAAGGTCGTCGAGCAGCTTCTCGTCGCCGCTCGTGAGAGTCGCGGCGGTCTTCCATTTCGTCACATAATGGAAAATCAGCCACGGCAGGCCAACGAAGATCGAGACGATCGCCAGCGCGCCGACCATGTAACCAAGTACGTCTTCCATTCGCTTATTTCCCCCTGGCCTTGAGTGCGGCCTTCATGGCTTCGAGCTCCTTGTCGACCGATTCGGCCGCCTTGAGCTCGGCGATTTCTTCCTCGAGGCTCTTGGGTCCGGTCATGCCGAGCGCGTCGGCGCGGCCCTCGGCGAAGTCCGCCCGGCGCTCCAGCAGCTCGAACTTCGAGAACGCATCTTCGGTCCGGTTGCCGTTCAGGAGCTCCCGGGCGCGGCCGCGAGTGACGGCGCTCTCGAACCGCGCGGCGATCGCATTCTGGCGCGCCCGCGCCTCGCGCAGCTTGTTCTGGAGCTTGGCGATGTCGACTTCGTAGCCCTTGAGCGTATCGTCGATGACCTTGATCTCGTCGCGCAGCCCTTGGCCCATGTCGGCGGCCTTCTGCCGCTCGAGAAGCGCCGCCTTGGCGAGGTCCTCGCGCTCTTTCGACAGCGCGAGCTCGGCCTTCTCGGTCCAGTTCTTCTGGAGCTCATCGAGCCGGGCCAGCGCGCGGCGCATCTCCTTCGCGTCGGCGATGCAGCGCGCGGCCGAGGCTCGCACCTCGACCAGCGTCTCCTCCATCTCGAGGATTACCATGCGGATCATCTTCGCCGGGTCTTCCGACCGATCGAGCATCTCGGTGATGTTCGCCGCGAAGATGTCCCGTGTTCGGGAAAAGATACTCATCCAATCACTCCGAATTCCAAAATCAGGCGCCTAAACCTGCTCATATCTATACAAAGTCCGTGCCATGTTGAAGGAAACAGCTAACTTCCGTCAAAACTGGCGTTTTGCGCCCGCAAACAAGGCGAAAATCCTTGCCAAATGGTGGGATTTGCCACCAACAGTCGGCCAGATTCTTGAGAGACAATATGGAACGCGCGGATCAATTCATTGGCCAAAGCCTGGCCTTTCTCGACGCGGTCGAGCGGGCGAGTCGTGCCGCTCCGCTCAACCGCCCGGTGCTTGTCATCGGCGAGCGCGGGACCGGCAAGGAGCTGATCGCGGAGCGTCTTCACCATCTGTCGTCACGCTGGGCCGGGCCACTGATCATCATGAACTGCGCCGCGCTCCCGGAAAACCTGATCGAAGCCGAGCTATTCGGCCACGAGGCCGGGAGCTTTACCGGAGCCGCCAAGACCCGTCACGGACGGTTCGAGGAGGCCGACGGGGGAACCTTGTTCCTCGACGAGCTGGGCACGCTGTCGATGGCGGCGCAAGACCGGCTGCTGCGCGCCACCGAATATGGCGAAGTCACGCGCATCGGCGCATCCAAGCCGATCAGCGTCGATGTCCGCATCGTCGCCGCGACCAACGAAAATCTCCCCGACCAGGTGGAACGGGGGAAGTTTCGCGCCGACCTGCTCGACCGGCTGTCGTTCGAGGTTATCACCCTGCCGCCGCTGCGCGCGCGCCAGGGCGACGTGCCGTTGCTCGCCGAGCATTTCGGACGGCGCATGGCGCTCGAGCTCGATTGGACCAACTGGCCGGGGTTCACGCCGCATGCGGTTGCCGCCCTTGAGGCCTATGGCTGGCCAGGCAACGTCCGCGAGCTGAGGAACGTGATCGAGCGCGCCGTCTACCGCCACGAAGATCCCGAGCGGGCGATCGACGAGATTAATTTCGACCCGTTTCATTCGCCATGGGCGCCTGTGCGCTCTGGTGCGCCGCCGGTCGCTGCTGCCGCGGATGCCCCTGCAAACGGTGCCGCTGACGGTCCGGCCGCGACGCCAGTCAACCAGGCAGCACAGCCGCCTCTTTCGACCGGCGACTTCCGGGCCGCAGTCACCGAGTACGAGCGGCAGCTGCTCGAGGACGCGCTCCAGCGGAACCGGTTCAACCAGCGCGCGACCGCTGCCGCGCTGAACCTCAGCTACGACCAGCTTCGGCACGCGCTGAAGCGCCACAAACTGCAGGACAGCGCGGCGTAGGAGCGATGCCCCGGAAGCGCTTCCGGACCCGGCTCGCCGCGGCGCTGTTTGTTGGCACGGTACTGATAGTCGCGATCGGCTACGCAAATGCGACGGCGATGCCCGTGGTGCGTCGGCTCAACCTGAAGGTCTCCGACTATCCGGCCAGTGCGAAGCCGATCCGGATCCTCCTCCTCTCCGACGTGCATGTGCATGCGCCGGACATGCCGCCGTCGCGCCTCACGAAGATCGTCGACCAGATCAATGCGCTTCGCCCCGACGTCGTGATCGCGGCGGGTGATTTCACCGGCAACGACTGGATCGGTCGCGACTACCTGCCGGTGGCGGCGATCGCGCCCTTGAGACGCCTCCAAACCAGGTTCGGCGCTTACGCGGTGCTCGGCAACAACGATTACCAGGCCGGCGCCGGCGACATCGCGCGCGCGCTCGGAAGCGCCGGCATCCATGTCCTGCACAACGATGCAGTGGCTGTCGGACCGGTCGCGCTCGGCGGGATTGACGGACGTATTCACCATCGCGCTGCCGGCTGGGCGACCGCGCGGCAGGCAACCTACGACGCGCTCGACCGGACAGCGGGTGTTCAGGTCCTCGCCGCGCACCGTCCGGATGAATTCGTGCCCGCACCGCCGTCGGTCAGACTCGTTCTGGCCGGCCATACGCATTGCGGGCAGATCGTCCTTCCTTTCTTCGGCGCGCTGGAAAGCGGCTCCGATTTTGGCATGCGATACCTGTGCGGGGTCCATCGCGACGGATCGAAGCTGCTGGTGGTCACGGCAGGGCTGGGGACGAGCCACGTCCCCCTGAGGTTCGGAGCGCCGCCGGACTTGTGGCTGGTCACGATTGAGGGGGGGCCGCAGCACTGAGGGCGCGGAATTGACGGCAGCGGGTTCACAACGGTCGGGCCCCTCTGCTACGCCGCCCCGATGAAGGGACCGAGAGTTAGCGAAAGTGCGGCCAGTTCGGCGAGCCTGGCCGTTCCGGCACTCATCGTCATCCTCGTCCTGGTGCTCGGCGCGACCATCTACCTTTGGCGAGCGAGGTACATCAGGCGCGGGACGGCCTATGTCACCATGCTCGTGCTCGTCATTGCGCTCGCCGGCCTCGGCCTGTGGATGTACTGGTACCCGATGCAGGATCTCGGTCCGTAGCCGCTTGCGGCTGACCGGTGCCAGCTAGCCTCTTTGCGGCAGTATGCGCCCGTTCAGAGTCACTTTTCCACGAATGATCGAATCCTCGAGGTGCGCGTTGCCGCGGATCGACGTCGTTCCGAGATAGGTGCCGCGCGGGCCCGACGGCGCTGCCGAGCGCTGGGACATGTCGCAATCCTCGTAGATGACCTGTGATTGCGACAGCGGCAGAACGCCGTCGGCGATCAGGCGAAAGTGGCAGCGGCGGAACCGCACGTTGGGGCTTTTGAGGATGATCGCGATCCACTTCCCCTTCGGAAGGAAGACCTTGCCGGTCGGGCTGAGGGCCGGGTCGTCGGTGAACGTGCAGTCCAGAAACTGTGCCGCACGCGCCGGGTCCGCGTCGCCGCGGGCGTGATTGATCGCGCCAACGAACAGGCAGCTGCGGAACCGCATTTGCGGTCGGTCCGGCCACGCCGACCAGTTCGTCGTCCCGACGAACTTGCAGCGGTCGAAGCGGAGGTCGGCCGACTTGCCCGTGCCGGCGACGAGGCCGAAGCCGTGGTTGTCGGAAAATTCGCAATCCTCGAATGCGACGTTGCGAATCGGCGATCTTTCCGCTTCGACGTCGACGCCCGCGCCGGGGCTGCCGTGGATCCCGGCCCTCCCGGTGTGGCGGAATTTGCAGCGCTGGAAGAGCAGGTTGCGGCCGCCGGTCACGCTGACGCCCTGCCGTCCGTTGAACTCGCAGATGGAGTCGGTGACGAGCGTCGAGTCTCTGCGGTCGCCGGCGGGCGCGAGGGTCATGCCGTCTTGCGCGTGATGGTGACTGCGGATCCGCGCCAGTCGCTCCGGCCCGCGGTTTTGCGACAGCACGAGCCCTGTGCCGCCGGACTGGTAGCCGCCCTTGCCGTACCTTCCGCCGACGACGAGCCGCTGCAGGTTCCCGTCGAGCTCGATGTTGCTGACCTCGATCGGGCCCGAGCAGTGATTGATGTTGATCATCGCCCAATAGGGCACGGCGCGGTTCGTGAGATCGAGTTTCCGGCCGTTCGGCAGCGGATTGCCGGACTGCGGATCGAACCGCCCGAAGCGCAGTCCGGGCGCGCATTTCAATTTCGCGCCGTTGCCGCGGATCGTCACCGCGCGCTTGCATTTTTCGATCCGAATGATCTTCGCACCGGCAAAGGAGGGCTCGTTGCGGCCACGCCCGCGCTGCTGCCGGCCGACGATGTAGGTGACCGGCCGCAGGACGATCGTGCCGCCGCCGCGCGCGTTCACGTGCTCGGACATTGCCGCGAAGGCGTCCGTGTCGTTGGTCCGCCCGTCGCCCTTGGCCCCGAACATCTCGGGCGTCACCGCTCCGGCAGGAGCCGCGCACCGCGCGCCGGCCGCGGTGAGCCCGGCGGCGCCCGCGCCCACGATGAACTGCCGCCTCGAAGCACCCATTGCGCCGGCTTGTAGCCGATTCCATGAACAGTTGCAGAAGCGGCGATGAAAAATCGGTCGACGTCGCATCGAGCGGGGACGAAAAGCGGGCGATGGGGAACGAAGTGGCTCTACAGGACGGCAAGCCGCTGGACAGCGCGGCGCCTGGGCAGCCGGCCGTTCGTCTCCATATCCTGCACGTGATCAGCGGGCTTGGCCTCGGCGGCGCCGAAACCGTTCTGTGGCGCCTCGCGACCCATTCGGATGGCGTCGACCACGAAGTGATCTGCCTCGGGCCGCGCGACTGGTACAGCGACCGGCTGGAGGAACATGGGATCCGGGTGCACCACGTCGGCTTCTCGTCGCTCTGGGCAGCAGCCGCCCGGGCGGGGCGTCTCCACCGGCTGATCAAGTCAAGTCCGGCGGACCTGGTGCAGGGGTGGATGTACCGCGGCAATGTGGTCGGCGGGCTCGTGGCGCGGCTCGCCGGCAAGCCGGTGGTGTGGAACGTCCGTTCTTCCACCCTCGCGCCCCTTCGGCTGGGCTCGCGGATCCTCGCGAGGGCCGGCGGCCCGCTCGCGGGCTGGGTCCCCGATCACATCATCAATTGCTCGAACGAGTCCGCGCGCATCCATGCCCGCCTGGGCTATGACGCCGCCGAGGGCAGCACGATCCCGAACGGCTATGACGCCAATCGTTACCGGCCCGATGCCAAGGCTCGCGCCGCGATTCGAGCGTCCCTCGGCATCGACGCCGACACCTTTCTCCTCTGCACCATCGGGCGGTGGCATGCGCAGAAGGGCTTCCCAGAGTTGCTCGAGGCGCTCGGCCTGCTGCGCGAGCGCAACGTCCCGGTGCGGCTGCTGATGGTCGGCCGCGACCTCGACGGCAATAATGTGGAGCTCGGCAGGCTGATCGAACGGGCGGGGTGCCGCCAGCTGGTCCAGCTGATCGGCGAGCGCACCGACATTCCGGAGATCGCGCGCGCCCCCGACCTCCATGTTCTAGCCAGCATCGGCGCCGAAGCCTTTCCCAACGTGGTCGCCGAGACGATGCTTTCCGGCACGCCCAACGTGGTGACGGATATCGGCGACGCGGCCTTTATCGTCGGTGAGACGGGGTGGACGGTGGCGCCGGGCGACGCGGGCGCGCTCGCCGGAGCGATCGAGGAGGCGTATCTTGAATGGGCGAACTCCGCCGACAAGTGGCGCGAGCGGCGCGAGGCGGCGCGGCGGCGCATCGCCGACAATTTCACCATCGAGCGGATGGTGGAGGCCTATGAAGAGGTATGGCGGAAAGTCGCGCGCAGGCGCGGCGACCCGGCCACGGCAGCGGCGAAGCCCGCGACGGCCCCGCCTGCGCCGTCCAAGACAGCGCACCTGGCCTCCAGCAACCTCGACGCAAAAACCATCGCGGGCTTCGGCAGGGAATGGGACCATTTCGACCAGACGGAGCTCGTCGGCGAGGAATATGACGACCTGTTTTCCGCTTATTTCGGAATCTTCCCGTTCGACGACCTGCCGCAGGGCGCGGAAGGGTTCGACCTCGGCTGCGGCTCGGGCCGGTGGGCCGCCGGGGTCGCGCCGCGGGTCGGCAAGCTCCACCTGATCGATCCCGCGCAAAAGGCGCTCGACGTGGCGCGCAGGCGGCTCGAGGGTGCAAGGAACGTCGCTTTCCATCTCGCGCCGGCAGACGCGATCCCGCTGCCCGACGCGAGCCAGGACTTCGGCTATTCGCTCGGCGTCCTGCACCACATCCCGAACACGGCGCGCGCGCTCGCGGACGCGGTGCGCAAGCTCAAGCCGGGCGCGCCGTTCCTGCTCTACATTTATTACCGGCTCGAGAACCGGCCCGGCTGGTTCCGCCTGGTCTGGCGCGGGACCGACGCGGTGCGGCGGGCGGTCAGCCGGCTGCCGTTCCCGATTGCGCGGGGCGTGACCTCGGCGATCGCGGGCACCGTTTACTGGCCGCTCGCCCGGCTCGCGCTCGCCGCCGAAAAAGCCGGGCTCGACCCTTCGAACATCCCCTTGAGCAGCTATCGTCACCGCAGCTTCTACACCATGCGGACCGATGCCCTCGACCGTTTCGGCACCCGGCTCGAGCAACGGTTCACCAGGGGCGAGATCGAGCAGATGATGCGCGAGGCGGGGCTGACCGACGTCCGGTTCAGCGAACGGCCGCCTTATTGGGTCGCCTGCGGCATTCGGCGGCGGGACACGGGTTCGGCGTTCAGCGTGTCCGTTGTGATCCCCCTCTACAACAAGGAGGAGGCGGTCGAGACCACGCTCAGGTCGGTCCTTCGCCAGACGCGGCCGCCGGACGAAGTCATCGTCGTCGACGACGGATCGACCGACGGGTCGGTCAGCGTCATCGAGCGGGTGCTCGAGGCCGAAGCGACGACCATCCCCGTCCGGCTGATCAGGCAGGAGAATGCCGGCGTCTCGGTCGCGCGCAACCGCGGCGCGGAGGAGGCGCGCTTCGACTATATCGCATTCCTCGACGCGGATGACGAGTGGCTGCCCGAATGTCTCGCCGAATACGAAAAGCTTGCCCGTCACAACCCCGATGCCGGCTTGCTGACCGTGCTCCTGGCAAAAATCACCCCGAAGGGACTACTCATCCCGGAACGGAGCGCGCTTCCCGACGGCTTCTTCGGCGAGGTGCCCAGCCCGCTCGAAACCTATCGCAAGGGCTACGGGCTCGTCAGCTCGTCCTCGATTGCGGTGGGGCGCGATGCATGGCGCAGGTCAGGTGGATTCCCCACGGGAGTGGCCAATGGAGAGGATATCTGCTGGTGGGTGAAACTGCTGATGAACGAGCGCGTGGCGCACAGCGCACTGCCCTTGAGCATCTGGCACGACGAATTCTCCGGCGCGGCTGAGCGGAAGGGCGCCGTGCCGCACCATTTCGCATACTTCCTCGGAAGCGAGGAGGGCCGCGAGTACCTCCGCGATTCGAGCCTCGTCCATTTCCTCGGCTCCAACCTTCCGGTGCAGATCGGCGGGCGACGGCTCGCCGACGACGGCGACGTGGTTGCCGAGCTTCGCCGCCTTTCGTCCGCCCTTCCGCTGCGCTTCAGGAGCCTCTCGCTCGCCGCGGCGGTCGTTCCGCAGTGGCTGCTGCAGCGGGCGATTGCATGGAGAAGGGGTAGCCGGCGCCGAAAACGCTCCACCGTAGCGGCTCATCCGCCGGCGCCGTAGAACGGCGATCAGCCCGCCGATCACTGGAACCTGTAGCCAAACCTCGTCACATCCTCGGCGTAGATGGAACCGACCAGCTCGACGAGCTCGGGCGTGTAGAAGGTTCGATAATCGACCCGTCTGCCGGACGCGTTCGATTCGGCCAGCGGCGGCAGGCTCGGCAGGCGCTCGCGGAGATATGCGTAGGTCGCATCCAGATCCTCGAACCTGCCGAGGTGATCGACAAGGATTCCCCCATCGGCATTGCAGACGAACAGCGATTGCGGCTGGAAGGCGAGGTCGAGCCTTCGCAGGTCGCGCCTGGCGAGCCAGCCGGTGACGAAGCTTTCGAACGTTTCGAACTCGGGGATGCGATATTGTTCGGGGTGGAGGACGCGCCCGGCGTTGGGACCTCCGATCCCGGCTCCCCGCTTCACGAAACGATAGGCTGAGACCAAGCGGTCCCAAGGGTTCCTGGTGATTGCGAACCGCGGGAGGGCTTTGACGGCGGGGGAGCCCCAGCGGTCGACGTCCGACGCTCGGACATGACCCATGAAGCGGCCGTAGAGCGCTTCGTTGATCGCCGTGCCCGCGGCTTTCGGGACGTGGATGAAGATGATGTCCGCGCGGAGCCAGAGCGGAGTCCGTCGAGCGACGAGGACGCGCCGCTGAAATCCGTCTGGCAGGGTGCGGTAGATTGTCCGTGCGGCCTCGAGCATGCCGCTGTTCTCCTCGTGCGGAGCTGTGGTAGCCGATCCTCGTGAAGTGCGCGATCCTGTTGACCAACCTCAAATTGGGCGGTGCCGAGCGGGTTGCAGTGAACCTCGCCAACGGGTTGCGGAAAAGCGCCTGGGACGTGGACCTCGTCCTGGTGGACGCCGCGGGGGAGCTACTTCGCGAAATCGACCCACAAGTCAGGATCGTCAATCTTTCGGGACGTCGCGGGCGCGATGCCGTGCTCGCTTTCCGTCGCTACGTGTTCGCGAACAATCCCGATGCCGTCCTCCCGATCGCCTATGAAATGAACCTCGTCGCGGGGCTGGCACTGATTGGCATGAGGTCGCGGCCGAAGCTTTTCATGACTGTTCACAATCCGCTCAGGCGCTTTGCGGAGACATCCTTCGCCTACAGGACCGTCGCAATGGGACTCTCGCGCTTGCTCTACCCGACGGCCGAGCGAGTGATCACGGTTTCGCGCGGCATCGCCGACGAAATGGTGGCACGCAAGTGGACGAGCGCTGAGCGCATCGCGACAATCTACAATCCGGTGATCTCCGAAGACTTCGCGCAGCGCGCGAAGGCAGCCCGTCCGCCCAACCTGCGCCACGACACTTTGATGCCCTTCATCGTCAACGTCGGCCGGCTCGTTCCGCAGAAGAACCATGCGCTTCTCCTCGACGCTTTCAAGCTCGTCACCGAGCAGCGGCCGGCCCAACTGTGGATCGTTGGCGAAGGTCCGCTTCGAGCCGAGCTGGAGCAGCGCATCGAGCGGCTGGGCCTAAGCGAGAGCGTCCAGCTTCCCGGCCATATTTCCAACCCGTTCCCCATTGTCCGTGCCGCGGACCTCTTCGTGCTGTCATCGGGTCACGAAGGATTCGGCAACGTGCTCGTGGAAGCGATGTCGCTTGGAACGCCGGTGGTTTCGACTGACTGCCCTTACGGACCTCGTGAGATCCTGGAGGGAGGAAAATGGGGTGCGCTTGTACCGCCGTGCGATGCTGAAGCTCTTGCGAATGCGATGCTGCGCGTTCTGGGCGAGGGTGGAACCGATGCGCGCGCAAGGGCGCAGGATTTCACGGTCGAACACGCAGTCAGCGACTATGTCGCGCTGATGCAGTCGGCCATGGGCGACTAGCATGCAGATCGTCTTGCACATTGGCGTCCACAAGACCGCGAGCACCTATTTGCAGGCCATCCTGGAGGCGAGCCGCGACCGCCTGGGAGCGGAAGGCATCGGCTATGTGACGCTCGAGGAGATGCGCAGCGGCATCACCGCCCGCGTGCGGCGGCCGGGACTGTTCGGCATGCGGCTCAAATCGATCGCGCGGCGGCTGATCGAGCAGCACGCGGGTTGCCGACGCTTGATCATCTCGGATGAAAATCTCTCCGGTGGGTCGCGCGAGTTGATCAAGGATGCATTCTACTCAACGGCGGGCGAGCGTACCTCGCGCTTCGCGGAGGCGCTGGGGAACGATGACGTCGGCATCATGGTTGCGACGAGGTCATATGATACGTTCGTATCATCTTGCTATTGCGAACATCTTCGACATTTTTCCTTTGTCACGCCAGCTGAGTACGTGGCCGCAATCGACATCCAACGGCTGAACTGGACGATGCTCATCGCCGATCTCTGCCGCCGCTTCGGACAGGAGCGCGTCACCGTCTGGCGGTTCGAGGATTTTCGTGAGATCGAAGACGACGTGCTGTCTGCGATGAGCGGCGGCGCCGCGATACACTGGATCAAGCCGGCTGGATCTGTCCGGCCGTCCTTTTCCCAAAACGCTATCGACGCGCTAACCGCTCTCCTGCCGCTGCTCGGCCGCAAGCAGGTGAGCGCTTTGGTCGCACCCGTCGCGCAGGCGATGACTCGCTCAGATAGCGCCACTTTTCGGGCTTATGATGACAAGACCGCATCTGCTCTGCGGGCGCGCTACGATCACGATATGGCGCGGCTCGGTTGCGAATTCCCGAGACTGCAACTCATCCGGCCTGCGTCGTCAGGGGCGAAGCAACCGGCGGCCCTCGGTCACATCGCCGATTGCGATGCTGACCACGGAGCGGACTCGTGAGCCGGAGGCAGCGCACGCGAATCGTCGTAATCAGCATGCGTGACAGCATGGACAGGCGCGCGGCCTTTCTCGACCGTGCCAAGAACGCTGCTGCATCCTGGGCGTTCTTCGACGGCCTCGGCGGCGTCGTACCGGGACTGGTCTACGACGATGCGCGCGCCAAGGTGCTGCTGGGCCGCTCGCTCGGCCAGGGCGAAATCGGCTGTTATGCGAGCCATTATACGCTGTGGACGCAGCTTTTGCGCGACGACGCAGATCAGTATGTCGTCCTGGAGGACGACGTGATCGTCAACTGGAAGTTTCTCGACAAACTCGCGCAGGTGGATTTCGGTCAATCCGGTATCGACTACCTGCGGCTCTACTGCCTCAGGCCGGGCTCCCTTTCCGTCCGGCGTTACCGTTATCTGGGAAACCGCCACCTCATCGAACTGAGAGATCCTGCCTATGGGACGCAGGGTTATGTGATTACGCGTGCCGGAGCGCGGCAGTTGGTCCACTCCTGCAGCCGGATCGTGCGTCCGATCGACAGCCAGCTCGATCGATATTGGGAGCACGGACTTCCCAATCTCGCCCTCTTCCCGTTCCCGATCATCGAGGAATTCGCCGGTTCGACGATCGGCGATCACCGCGTCCGCGCCGCGCGCGAACCTGCGCGCGCCCGCATCGAGCGCAAGCTCCGCTCCGCCTGGGACCAGGTCAGGCGCATGGCCTGGCTGCTGACCCGGTCACATCGACAGGTTCGCGATCCTAGCCCGTTCGCGGCGTCGCCCGCTGAGCAAACCGCCGCCGAATGAGTCGGGCTGCGGTCGGTGCCAATTCATCAGGAGTTGGTCGGTCGCCAGATCATCGGCTCTAGCCGCTGGTTGTCCTCGCGAAAATATGCCCGGATCTCGTCCCTCAGGTCGTCCGCAATCTCGCCCTGGTAGCCGGCGCCGCTCCCCATCGAGAATGCGCGTTTCGCCACGCCCAAGCTCTGTCGGCCGGTCAGCATTTTGGCGAGCTTCACCACGAAGCGCACGAATCGCGGAGGATTGTTCACGAAATTGACGAAGAAGTAGGTGCGGCGATGGCGAGCCTCGTTGACCGGCGGGAAATCGGCGCGTCCGTCATCGGGCAGGCCAAGAAAATCCAGAATCGCCAGGTAGGCTGCGCGGGGGTTTCTGACCCAGTCACGGAAGTGAAGGATCATGACCTGCTCGCGGCCGAACGTCGAAATGTAGCGCCTGACCGGCTCGGCGAAGAAGCCGGCGGCCTTGTAATCCAGGACCTTTGGGCTCCAGCAGACGTCGTTCATGTTCGATTTGTCGCGCTTCCCCGACAGGCGCCACGCGGTCGCGAAATCGGCAATATTCTCGCCTCCTCCGTAGAGCAGCTGGTTGTGCCATGACGGCAGGCAATATTCCTGCTCGCGAACGAAGATCAGAATCCTGGCATCCGGATTGAACTCGTGGATGGCTCCGGGCGCGGCTTTCGAGCGGAGGTAGCCGATCGAGCCGTCTCCCGCGACGGTGCAATCCCCGGCGCCGGCATAGAGCTTTTGATAGTCCTCGAACGACATCCTGCGGCGGGGGCTGCCGTCGAAGTTGAAATAATCGGGTTCCTTCCTGTCCGGGAAGTAAACGTCGGGATGCGACTTGAGATAGTGGACCCACGCCGTCGTCCCGCACTTGGGTGCTCCGACGATGAACAGGTTGGGCTTTGTCGAGCTCATTTCACGGCGCGCCAGACGCGTGACTGCAGCTTTGCCTCGTCGGCGGCATAGAGCCGGTCGATCTCTGCCCTCAGCGACGGGCTCAGCCGCTCGCCATAGCCTCGCTCGGCGTTGAGCCGCGCGACGAGGCTGGCGAATGGCGCCGCGTCCAATCCCGTAAGTCGGCGGATGGCGCGGTAGAGGGCCGAGAGCCGGCGCGGCGGCCGGTGAAGGAGTAGTCGGAGCAGCCTCGATCGGCTCCGCTGCGCCTGGTTGATGGGCGGGAAATCCTTTCGCCCGTCGTCGCGCAGGCCGAGGAAGCGCATGATCTCGCAATAGGTCGCGCGCGGGTCGCGCCGCCAGTCGTCGAAGCCGAACACGCGGATCCGGTCGGCGGGGAACTGGCGGAAATAACGCTCGACCTGTTCGCCGAGGAAACCGAACGCACGGTAATCGAGGAATGATTTCTCGTCGCAGGCGGGGCCATGGTCGCCGGCGGCGCGCTTCCCGGAGAGCTGCCACGCCTCCTCGAAATTCGTGCGGTTTTCGACCCCGTTGTCGAGCAGCTGATTGTGCCAGGAGAAGAGAAGGTCCGCGCGGTTGCGGACGAAGATGATGATTTTCGCATCGGGTGCGAATTCTCGGAGGTTCCTCGCCGCCTCCTTCGAATAGAGATAGGACGCAGAGGCTTCGCCGATGATGGCCTGCGACGTCGCGGCGGCGAAGAGGCCGAGATAGTCGCGTTCGGTCCGGATCCGCCGCTGATCGGGAAAATCGGTGCAGAAATAGTGTGGCTCCTTGCGGTCGGGAAGGAAGATGTCGGGATGCCCGCGCAGATATTCGTACCACGCCGTCGTCCCGCACTTGGGCGCTCCGACGATGAACAGATTGGGTTTCACGCCGTCGGTCCCAGGAACCGGCCTCACTAAGCCGCTTCGTATTGCTCGATGACCCAAGGCTCGTCCTGGGCCTTGTCGATCCATTCGGCGACGTCGGGGTGGGAGATGACCGCTTTCATGTACACGCCGGCGAAGTTCGGAACGTGCACGCCGTGGGTGATGAAGCGGGTGACGACGGGGGCGTACATCATGTCCGCCGCGCACCAGTCGCCGAACAGGAAATCGCCGGTGCCGCCGAAGCGCGCGCGGGCCTGCGCCCAGAGCTGGAGGACTCGGTCGATCTCTTCCTTTACGGGATCGCCGAGCTGTTTGGGCGAAAAGCTCCTGCGGACGTTCATCGGCAGCTCGCGCCTGAGGTTGGGGAAGCTCGAGTGCATCTCCGCCGCCATCGAACGGGCGACGGCGCGCGCCGCTTCGTCCTCGGGCCAGTAGAGGGCAGGCCCGTGACGGTCGGCGAGGAACTCGACGATGGCGAGGCTGTCCCAGACGACGATGTCGCCGTCCCACAGGATCGGCACCTTGCCGAGCGAGGGCGCGAACTCGTCGCCCTCGCGGCGTTTGTCCCAGTCCGCGTCGAACATCGGAACGACCAGCTCCTCGAACTCCTCGCCCGACTGCTTGGCCGCGAGCCAGCCGCGCATGGACCAGCTCGAATAGGCTCGGTTGCCGATGATCAGCTTGAACAAAATCTCTCTCCCGTCACCCCGGACCTGATCCGGGGCCTGCCTTCTCCTGAGGTCGCCTGAAGAACAGGCGGGTCCCGGGTCAAGCCCGGCATGACGTTCAGTGTCCTGACGCAGCGGCCAGGATCGCGGTTCGTAACTCGGCGATGCCGCTACCGGTTTCGCTCGAGGTCGTGAAGATAGAGGGGTGCGCGGCGGGATGCCTGGCAGCCTCGACCATCGTCGCCTCGTAGATGGCGCCGAGCGCAGACGGCTTCACCTTGTCGCCCTTCGTCAGCACGAGATGATAGCTGACGGCCGCATCGTCGAGCATCCGCATGACATCGCGGTCGACCTCCTTGAGCCCGTGGCGCGAATCGACCAGCACCAGTGCCCGGTTCAGCACCGCGCGGCCGCGCAGATAGTCGTTCACCAGGAACCGCCAGCGTTTGACGAGGTCCTTCGGCGCATCGGCGAACCCATAGCCCGGCATGTCGACCAGCCGCAGCTGGAGCGGCTGCCCGACGTCGAAGAAGTTGAGCTCCTGGGTCCGCCCGGGCGTGTTCGACGTCCGCGCGAGGCCGTTGCGATTGGTGATCGCGTTCAGGAGCGAGCTCTTGCCGACGTTGGACCTTCCCGCGAACGCGATCTCGGGCACGTCCGGGTCGGGCAGGAACTTGAGCTCGGGCGCGGACTTCAGGAACTCGATCGGGCCCGCGAACAGCTTGCGCGCGCGCTCGGCCAGCGCCTGGTCCGCTGCTGGGCTCATGTCTCCACCGGATGCGTGTCGCTGAAGTGCAGCCCGAACTTGCGGTACAGCCACCATTGCTGCGCAATCGTCAGGATGTTGTTGGTCATCCAGTAGAGCTGCAGCCCGGCCGCGAACGGGGCCATGATGAACACCAGGAACCACGGCATGATCGCGAAGATCTGCGCCTGGGCCGGGTCCATCGGCTGCGGGTTGAGCTTCATCGACAACCACTGGGTCGCGCCGACGAGGATCGGGAGAACGCCGATTGCGAGCATCGTCGGCG
Source organism: Sphingomicrobium sp. (assembly GCA_035700945.1). GTDB lineage: Bacteria > Pseudomonadota > Alphaproteobacteria > Sphingomonadales > Sphingomonadaceae > Sphingomicrobium. The sequence continues at coordinate 21,362 of DASSOE010000033.1, forward strand.
GGGTGAAATCCAGCAGACCGAACAGGTTCACCGGAGTCAGCGGGTCGGGCGCCGACAGATCCTTGATCCACAGGACGAACGGCTGGTGGCGCATTTCGACGCTGACCAGAAGCACCTTGTAAAGCGCGTAGAACACCGGGATCTGCAGGACGATCGGAAGGCAGCCGGCGGCCGGGTTCACCTTCTCGGTCTGATAGAGCTTCAATATCTCCTGCTGCTGGCGCTGCTTGTCGTCCTTGAAGCGCTCCTGGACCGCTTTCATCTTCGGCTGGAGCTTGCGCATCGCCGCCATCGACTGGAACTGCTTCTGCGCGATCGGGAACATGATCCCGCGCACGATGAAGGTCAGCGCGATGATCGCCAGGCCGAAGTTCCCGAGGGTGTGGAACAGGAACATCAGCACGTCGAAGATCGGGCGCATGAAAAATTCGAACCAGCCCCAGTCGATCGACTTGGACAGCTTCGGGATTCCGGCCTCCTCGTAGCGGTCGAGCCACTCCTTCTCCTTGGCGCCGGCGAACAGGCGGGTCTCCGTTGTCAGTGCCTGTCCGGGGCCGACGACGACGGGGGCGAGCGCGTAATCGGCCTGATAGCCGCCGTTCGGGCTCTTGCGGAAGGCCGCGGCGACCGACTTTTCCGGCGCGAGCGCGGTCAGCCAGTATTTGTCGGTGAAGCCGAGCCAGCCGTTGACGCTCGGGAAGGCCTGGTCGCCTTCCTTGTCGAGCGTCTTGTAGTTGATGTCGTAGTCGGCCTCGCCGCCGAAGACGCTGATCGGCCCGACATGATTGGTCCAGCTGTCCGGGTCGTGGGATTGGTCGGCGCGGCTGAGCAGCCCCATCGGCCGCACGGTCAAGGGCTTGCCGGACGCATTGAGGACACTTTGGCGGACGGTGAAGAGATAGCCTTCGTCGACCGCAATCCTGAGCTGGTAGCCGGTGCCGTCGGCCATTTGCGTGCTCAGCGTCACGGGGTGTCCGGGCGTCAGTTGCTGGCTGTCGGCGGTCCAGACCGTGTCGAGCGTCGGCGCCTGCGCGCCTTGAGCCGTCCACCCGAACTGGGCGATATAGGCGCCGGGGGCGCCGAGCGGCGACAGGAGCCGCACCGCCGGCGAGTTGGGCGCAATCGTCTCCTTCTGGTCAACCAGCAGCAGGTCGTCGATCTGCGCGCCCTTGAGATTGATCGAGCCACTCAGCGAGGGCGTGCGGATGCTGACGCGCGGCGCCGAAGCCAGCGCCGCCGAAACCGACTTCGTCGCCTTCGGTGTCGCCGGTGCGCTCGGCTGCGCAGTCGGCGGCGGGGCCGGCACCCGCTCGCCGCTCTCGACCTTGGTGCTCGGCGGGTTGGCCGTCGGGAAAAATTTGCCCGACGCCCACGTCCAGCCGAGCAGCACGAGCACGCTCAGCACAACCGCGAGGATCAGGTTCTTGTTATCGTTCAACGGTCAGTCCCTCACGGTACCGGGTCGGGGCCCTGACCGCCCCATGGATGACAGCGGCAGATGCGCTTGAGCGCCATCCACCCCCCGCGCACAGCCCCATAGCGCTGGATTGCGGTAATGGCATAGGCCGAGCAGCTGGGTTGATAGCGGCAGCTCGGCGGAAGGATTTGCGACGGTCCCATTTGCCATGCGCGCGCGACCAGGATCATCAGTTTCGCGATCATTGGCGGTGAAGCCTGTCGAGCGCGCCGGCGAGGTCGGAGCGGAGCAGGGCGAAGTCGCGCTCGACCCCCCTGGCGCGGCCGATCATCACATGATCCGCGCCGGGAACGCCGCGTTCGGGCACGATCTCGCGGGCGAGCGCCCGGAATCGGCGCTTCATTCTGTTGCGCACGACCGCACCGCCGATCTTTTTGGTCACGGTGAAGCCGACGCGCATTGCCGCGTCTGCATCCTTGCGGTCGCGGACGAGCAGGACGAAGCCGGGTGTGGTCGCGCGCAACCCGCCATTCGCGGCGAGGAAGTCGGCGCGCTTGGTGAGCGTGACTAGGCGCTGAGCTTCTTGCGGCCGCGCGCGCGGCGGGCGTTCAGCACTTTGCGGCCGCCGACCGTCGCCATGCGGGACCGGAAGCCGTGACGCCGCTTGCGGACGAGATTGCTCGGCTGGAAGGTGCGCTTCATCGCTCATGCCTTGTGTTCGAAATCAAAGAAAAAGGGCCGCCCAAGAGGCAGCCGCTGTCGTGCGCGCCGATAGTGGAGAGGGGCGGGCAAGTCAATCTCCGCTCTGCTCGCGCTGGGCCTTGCGGATCGCTTCGCGGCGACGCGCGCTTCGGCGCCGCAGCGCCCGGTCCATCCAGTGGCCAGCCCTGGGTTGCCACCGCTTGACCTTCACATAGTGGCGCTTCGCCCACATGCTGGTCTTCAGGATCAGCGCCAGGCCGGGCGCGATCAGGAAAATGCCGCCGGGCCCGGGGACCGGCGCGATCGCGAAGCCGGCGATCACCAGCAGCACGCCGAGTGCGAACAGCGCCCACTCGACGATCGGCTTGTCCATCACGCGGCGCCAGCTGTCTCGCTTCGTCATACGCGGCCATGTGGTTGGGAACGGTCGTTCGCGCAAGCGCTTGCAGAAAGTACCTCGAGCAGTCTAGCTTTGTGCCGCCGAGTTAGGGGGAAGTCTGACCAGCGTTGTTCGTTCGGTGGGCGGGGCCTGATGGCCGCGACCGTCGCTACTGTCGCCTATCTCGGGCTCGAAGCGCGCGGGGTCGAGGTGCAGGTCCAGCTCACCTCGGGCGTACCCAAGTTCACCATCGTCGGGCTTCCCGATAAGGCCGTGGCCGAAAGCCGCGAGCGGGTCCGCGCGGCACTTGCGGCAATCGGCCTGGCGCTCCCGCCGAAGGTCATCACCGTCAACCTGTCGCCCGCCGATCTTCCGAAGGAAGGCTCGCACTACGACCTCCCGATCGCCCTGTGCCTGCTCGCGGCAATCGGCGCGACGGACGCGGAGACGCTGTCGCACTATGTGGCCGTCGGCGAGCTGTGCCTCGACGGGCGTATCGCCCCCTCGCCGGGGGTGCTGCTTGCGGCGATTCATGCATCGTCGCTCGACAAAGGGCTGATCTGCCCCGCGGCGCAGGGCAGCGAGGCGAGCTGGGCCGGCGAGCTCGACGTGATCGCGGCACCCGACCTGCTGGCGCTGCTCGCGCATCTCAAGGGAACGAGCCTCGTATCGCCGCCGCTGCCGGTCGAGGCCGAACCGCCCGAGGGCGGCCCCGACCTCGCGCAGGTCAAGGGGCAGGAAGTCGCGAAGCGCGCGCTCGAGATCGCCGCCGCCGGAGGCCACAATTTGCTGATGAGCGGCCCTCCGGGCGCGGGGAAGTCGCTGCTCGCGGCATGCCTCCCGGGAATCCTTCCACCGCTTCAGCCGGGCGAGGCGCTCGAAGTGTCGATGGTCGCCTCGGTCGCCGGCGAGCTCGGCGGCGGAAAGATCAGGCGCAAACGGCCGTTTCGCGCGCCGCACCACAGCGCCTCGATGCCGGCGCTGGTCGGCGGCGGCCTGCGCGTACGTCCAGGCGAGATCAGCCTCGCGCACCTCGGCGTGCTGTTCCTCGACGAGCTGCCGGAGTTCCAGCGCCCCGTGCTGGATTTGCTTCGCCAGCCGCTCGAGACCGGCTCCGTCAGCGTCGCCCGCGCCAACACCCACGTGACCTTCCCGGCCCGGGTCCAGCTCATTGCCGCGATGAACCCGTGCCGCTGCGGGCACCTGGGCGACCCAGCGCTTGCCTGCAGCCGCGCGCCGCGCTGCGCGGCGGACTATCAGGCGCGTGTCTCGGGCCCGCTGCTCGACCGGATTGACCTGCACGTCGAAGTGCCCGGCGTTTCGGCGGCCGACCTCACGCTGCCGCCGCCGGCGGAAGGCAGCGCCGAAGTCGCCCGGCGAGTCGCCACGGCTCGGCAGGTGCAGTCGGACCGCTACAACGGCTCCGGTGTGCGCACCAACGCCGAGGTCAACGGCGAAATGCTCGACAAGGTCGCGACTCCGGACGAGCCGGGGCGCAAGCTCCTTGCGGACGCCGCCGCGGCGATGCGCCTCTCCGCGCGTGGCTTTCACCGAGTGCTTCGCGTCGCCCGGACCATCGCCGACCTCGCCGGCGCGGAAGAGGTCGGCCGCATCCACGTCGCCGAGGCATTGAGCTACCGGCGACAGGCGCCACGTAACTGAATAGTTGCCGAGTGGCGCCGGAAGTCGCATCGCGAGGACCATGAACGAGCTTTCTGCAGTTGCGCAGCGGGCGGAGACGATCTTCGACCTGCCCACGCCCGCGCTGCTGCTCGACCGGCGCAGGCTCGAGGCGAATGCGGACCGGATGCGCCGCCGCGTGGAACAACTCGGAGTCGCGCTTCGGCCGCACGTGAAAACGTCCAAGTCGATTGACGTGCTGCGCGTCCTCGCCGGGAGAGACGATCTGCCGATTACCGTCTCGACGCTGGCGGAAGCCCGGTATTTCTTTGCAAACGGCGTGCGCGACATCCTCTATGCTGTCGGAATCGCGCCGGTGAAGCTGCCAGAGGTCGCCGCGCTGATCCGGGACGGATGCAGTCTGCGGGTCATCCTCGACAGCGTCGATGCTGCGGACTCGGTCCGGGCGTTCGGAGAATCCGAAGGTCTCATCATCGAAGCGCTGATCGAGGTCGATACCGACGGCCGCCGGGCGGGGGTAGCGCCCGGCGACGAGCTTCTGATCGAGATCGCTCGCCGGATCTCCTCCGGCTCGGGTGCGCGGCTGGCGGGAGTGATGACCCACGCGGGCGGCTCCTATTCGGCGCGGACTCTCGGCGAGTTCGAGGCGATTGCCGAGCGCGAGCGCGCCGGGGCGGTGACCGCCGCCGAACGGCTTCGCGCGGCGGGCTTCCCGGTCGGGATCGTCAGCGTCGGTTCCACGCCGACAGTCCATTATGCGCGTACGCTCGAGCGCGTCACAGAGGCGCGCGTCGGCGTCTACGCATTCGGCGATCTGGTGCAGGCGCAGCTCGGCACCTGCGGCGTCCACGACATCGCCATCTCCGTTTTGGCGAGCGTGATCGGCCACAATCGTACGCACCGACGGGTGCTCATCGACGCCGGCTTTTTGGCACTGAGCCGTGATCGCGGCACAGCCGACTTCCCGGTCGACTGGGGCTATGGCGCGGTGTGCGGTGCGGCGACCGGCGAGCCGATCGAGGGTGTGCGCGTCGAATCGACGAACCAGGAGCATGGCATCGTCACTGCCTGGACGGGCGAGCTCGATTGGTCGCGGTTCTCGATCGGCGGCCGGGTGCGCATCCTCCCCAATCACGCCTGCGCGACTGCCGCTGCCTACGAGCGGTACTTCGTTACCGACGGCGACGTGCGCGTTGTCGACGTCTGGGGTCGCGTAAACGGCTGGTGAGCGCGAGCGGCGACTCGCAAATGGTTGCGCTGGCGAAATCAGCGGTTAGCATCCCCCCGACTGAAGAGGGGGAGAACGATCCATGAATCCGAACAGCATGACTCCGGTCGATTGGGCGAAGCGGCCGATTGTCGAAAAATATGCCGACTTCACGGGCCGGGCGCCGCGCGCCGAATATTGGTGGTACGTACTCGGGCTGATTATCGCGTTCGTGGTGCTCAGCATCGTCGAGGGCATCCTCGGGATCAAAGGGATGGTGTTCGGCGTCTATGGGCCGCTGACCTGTCTGCTGTGGCTCGCGACGATCGTGCCCGGGATCGCGGTCGGTGTGCGCCGGCTTCACGATACCAACCGCAGCGGCTGGTGGATCCTGCTCCCGATCATTCCTTACGCGCTGGCGATGATTCTTGGCGGACCGGCGATCATGGCCGGCGGCCTCGGCGCCGGGCTCGGCATTGCCGCATTGTTCCTGTTCGTCGGCTTCATCTGCGCGATCGTGCTGCTGGTCTTCATGGTCCTGCCGGGCACGGCGGGCGAGAATCGCTATGGCCCCAATCCTTACGGCGACGGTTCGGGAGCCGCGGTCGCCGCCGAATAGCCGCAACGGTTGCCGCTGCGGGCACGCCTCGCTAGCAGAGCTTCGCGTGCCCCTGTGGCGGAATGGTAGACGCGCTCGACTCAAAATCGAGTTCCTTCACCGGAGTGTCCGTTCGAGTCGGACCAGGGGCACCAATCCGCTGGCGGGCGCGCTGAGCGCACATTATGCTGCCGGCGATGGACGCGCGAACAAGGAAGCAGCAGCAGCTGGGCGAAGAGCGTGGCGATGACGCGCCCGCGCTGGCGGAGGCAAACGCCAAGCGCGACCGGCTCCTTGCGTCACTTGCGCTGATCGCCGGCATCGGCATCGCGGTGGCGCTGCCGTTCGCGCTGCGCGCCGGGGCTGAGTTCTTCATGCCGGTGACCGCCGCGCTGGTGATCGCAATCGCGCTGGTCCCGCTACTCGAATGGTTCGAACGCCGCGGCATGCCGTCGAAGGCCGCCGCCGGGCTGTGCGTGATCATCTTTCTGATGCTCGCCATATTCGCGATCGGTTCGATCGTGATCCCCGCGAGCGACTGGGTCGCGCAGGTGCCGAACAAGATCGACCGCGTGCGCACCGCGCTGGACCCGGTGTTCGACCTGTACAAGAACCTCGACCGGTTCATCGACCGCATCGCCACGCAAATCCAGCTCACCCGCGGGGGCCAGGGGCGGTCGGTGACCATCGAACAGCCCAATTCGGTGATGGGTCTGCTCGCGACCTCCGCGCCACACCTTCTCATCCAGCTGTTCTTCTCGCTGCTGGTGATCTTCTTCTTCCTTGCCGGCTGGACGACCATGCGCAAGCGGACGATCGTCAGCCGCGGCAGCTTCGAGGGCGCGCTCACCACCGCCCGCGTCATCCAGCAGGTGGTCGATGCGACCTCGACCTATCTCGGCACGATCACGCTCATCAACGTCGGCCTCGGCGCGCTGACCGCAACGGTCCTGTGGTGGCTCGGAATGCCCTCGGCAGTGATGTGGGGCGGCATCGTCGCGGTCGCCAACTACATCCCCTATCTCGGGCCGATCGTCGCGGCGCTTCTGCTGTTCGTCGGCGGGCTGATGACCTTTCCGGACGTGTGGGGCGCGCTGATGCCGCCGGCGGTGTTCATCGGCTTCCACCTGATCGAAGCGAACTTCTTCACGCCGATGGTGGTCGGGCACAGGCTGACGATCAGCCCCCTTTCGATCCTCATCTCGCTGTCGTTCTGGGCGTGGGTGTGGGGGACGACGGGGGCGTTGCTGGCGGTTCCGCTGCTGATCATCATGAAGACCATTTTCGCCGCCGCCGGCACGCCCGACATCGCCGGATTCCTGTTCGAGAAAGGCACGCTGACGCATGCCGGCGAAGAGGACGAGGAAGAGGTCGAGGAGCGGCAGGAAATGGAGCCGGCGATGGTTGACACTCCCAAGGCCCTCTCCTAGGTCGCCGCCCACGCCAAAAACGCGGGTGTAGCTCAGTTGGTTAGAGCGCCGGCCTGTCACGCCGGAGGTCGCGGGTTCGAGCCCCGTCACTCGCGCCACTTTCCATACGCACAAGGTCTGGATTAGACCGGCTGTCCATGGCCGGCCGCGCGTCCGCTTTCGCCGTACTGGAGCTCGATCCGGGAGCCGATGCGGCGGCGATCGAGGCGGCCTACAGGCGCCTCATCAAGCAGCATCACCCCGACCGCGAAGGCGGCGATTCGAGCCGCGCCGCCGAGATCATCCGTGCCTACCGCGAGCTTCGCGGTGGAAGGGCGTTGAGCGACCCGCTCCAGTTCAACGAGCAATTCGGAGTTCTCCGCAGGCGCCCGCGGTGGCCGCTCGCCGCGCTGGTTGCCGGGGCCGGCGTCGGCGCCCTCGTCCTGGCGATGGGCCCGAGCGTTCCGCTCACGCCGGGCACCTGGGCGGCGACGGCTCCGCTCGCGGCCGGTTCCGCCGCAGCCGCCGCTGCCCGGGAGCCGATGGACGCCGAGCTTCACTTCGACGCGATCGACGCCGCGGTCGAGGAGGCGCTCGGGCTCTACCTGACCCGCGATGAAATGGCGCTCGCCGACGCCAGCCGCGCCTGCCAGCGGCGGTTCCGTGACGGGCCGAGCACGCGCCTGCTCGACCGCTGCGCGGCGTTCGACGATGCCGCCATCGGCTTGCTCGACCGCGATCCACTGCGCGACCGCGGGCCTTTCGCGCCGCTTGCGGTCACCGGGCGCCAGTGGAGCGCGGCGTCGGCGCTGTCGGGCGATTATCTGGCAATCGACGGGCGGCTCGACCAAATCCGGCTGCGCGTCGAGCTGGCGCTCGCGCCCGAACCGGTTCCGGCAGAGGGTGAACCGAATTAGTGCTGCGTCGATGCCAGCGCCGTGCCGCCGCCGCTGGTCGCCGCCGGTGCTGACGGCTTGCCGAGCGGCTGCTGGTTCTCGGCCACGGTTTCAGCCGAGAGCGCGTATTTGAGGTTGTCGGAAACCTCGAACTTCTTCTCGTAATCGACCGGCGCGACGTCCTTCGACGCCTCGCGCGCTGCAAGGTTGAAACGCACCGCGACGCGCTTGTCGCCGCGCATCGACGGAGCGAGGTGGATTTCCTCCGCGCCGGGGATCTCCTCGATGGCCTGCGCAAGCTCGCCCTGCTGGGTCGCCGCAGTCACGTGCGGCGCGGCGAGCGCGGCGGTGCGCAGCGCGGCGGCATTGGGCTCGCGGCCGGCGTAAGCGTCCGAGAATGCCGCGGGCTGACCCCAGCTGCCGGCCCAGCGGTAGAACAGGTGCGCACCCAGAACCGCGTTCTTGGCGAGGCTCGATGCCCAAGTCGGGAGAACGTAATCGGCGTGGTAATGGGTCGCCCAGCCGACCGGCGCATAGACCACGCCCGACAGTGCGGCCTCGGCCACCTTCGAGGCGCGGCGCCAGCCTTCGGGATCGGGCGCCCGGGCCAGCGATCCGTCGCAGGTGAAAGTGAACTGGCAGCCGGTCGTCCGGGTCGAGCCCTGGTAGACGACTCCACAGATGCTGTTGGGGAAGGCGGGGTGGCGTACGCGGTTGAGGACGACCTGCGCGACCGCGCGCTCGCCGTCGGCGTCCTGGTTGCCGGCCTCGTAATAGACCGCGCTGGCGAGGCAGGTGAGCGCCTGCTCGCGCGCGCTGGCGCTGCCCTTGAAGGCGAACGGCGCTGCGGCGGGGTTGGGACCCCCGGTCAGCGGGATTTCGGCATTGACCTTGACCGCCTGCTCGGGCGCCACCGGCTTCAGGATCAACGGCGGCGGGGCAGGGGGCGCCGCATGCGCGGCGGGGTTGGTCGCGGCATTGGGCACCGCCATGCTGCCGACCGCGACCGCCGACACGAAGCCGAGCACGCCGAACCCGATCGCCTCGCGCGGATTGGCGCGCACGAAGGCGCGGCCACGCTCCCTCCAGTGGGTGGCGGTGCGCCGCAGCCGGTCGAGCGGCCTTGAAAGGGTCAATGCTTCAGCCATTGCGCAGTGATATACTTGACTAATACAGTTATTTCAACGCGGCGTGCGGCGAACGCGAAACGATCCTGTCTCGATCCATCGGATCAACGGTTTCAACGGGATAGCCCACACCACTCCGACGAATAGATAATATGGCGCCTGGACGAGCACAGGCCATTTGCCGACCAACGGGCTCATGCTTGCGACGAACGCCGCCCAGACGAGGATGATCGCCAGAATCGCGGTGATTCCGATGAGCTTTCTGGGCGACGGCTGATCGGTCATGGCGCGGCGCCATAGCGGAGAATGACTTGCCCGCGAAGGCGCGAAGACGGATTGAGGCAAGGGACAATCCCGCCAGGCAGTTCCAGCTGCCGGCTCGCGGGTCGATTGCATAGCGGCACGCCGCTCGGTTACGCTGGAGCGATGTTGATCGCGTTCTTTGCAGCTGCCGCCGCGACCGTGCCCAAAGCGACGGCAATCGATCCCGTGTCGTGGTTCAGCCCCGACGATTATCCGATGGAAGCCGCCAAGAAGGGGATTGAGGGGAACGCCACGTTCGAAGTCGACGTCGACGCGGAGGGAAAGCCGACCGCCTGCCGGATCACCGACTCCTCTGGCTCCGCGAGCCTCGACCAGACCACGTGCGACATCGTTCTCAAGAAGGGCCGCTTCAAGCCCGCGATGTTCCACGGCAAGGCGGTCGCGGGGCGCTACTCGGAGACGGCGAGCTGGCGGCTCGAAGGAGTGGCCTATGCGACGGCGATCGATCCCGCCTTATGGTTCAGCGCCGACGATTACCCGATCGAGGCCGCCAAAAAGGGGGCCGAGGGGACCGCGACGTTCGAAGTCGACGTCGACCCGCAAGGAGAGCCGGTCGCCTGCCGGATCACCCGCTCGTCGGGTTCAGCAGCCCTCGACCAGAAGACCTGCGAGGTCGTCTTGAAGAATGGCCGGTTCGAGCCCGCGATGTCCGGCGGCAAACCAGTCGCGGGCCGCTACTCGCGGACGGCGAGCTGGCGCCTCGAAGGCTTGCCGGACCGCTCACTCGTGGGGGCCAAATGCAAGCGGGGGGAAACCGCTGCGGAGGTTCACGGCTGCGTTTGAGGGGCGAGCGCTGAGCGGAGACCGCGCCGCGCGCTTGAAGTGCCCGACAATGTCCTACAGTATCGCCGCTGACGAGCCTTTGCCGGATCGGGCTCGTCGCGTGTGACGCGTGGGGGAAGGGGAGGTTTTGAAGATCCATCATGTCGCGCTGGCTTCGGCCGCGCTCGTCGTTTCGACCCAGGCTTCGTCCGTCGTCCTGAAAGAGGTGCAATATGGCCCCGCGCCCGCATGGGTTCGGCCCAGTCCGGCCGCCGTCGCCGATACGAAAGACAGCGACGCCGTGTTTCGCGTCATCTACCAGGATAACCAGGAGCGGGTCGGCAGAGGTACGCTCGAATCCTACACCGCCTATCGAGTGAAGATCCTCAAGCCGGAGGCGCTGCCGCTCGGCAACATCCGACTTGCCTGGTCTCCGAGCGCCGGCACGGCCACCGTGCACGCGGTCCGGATCATTCGCGACGGTGCCGTCATCGACGTGCTGAAGCAGGCCAAGCTGAAGATTCTGGAGCGCGAAACGGGGCTCGAGCAGTCGATGCTCGACGGCAACTTGACCGCGACCCTGCAGGTGCCGGACCTGAGGGTCGGGGACGAGCTGGAGTTCGCAGCGACGATCATCCGCAACGAACCAGCGTTCGGGAGCCACAATGCCGGTGTCGCGCAAATCCGCGCGGGCGGGATTCCCGGTACGTTTCGCTATCGGCTGCTTTGGCCAGTGGCCAGCGCAATGACCACCCGGCTGAGCAACGATCTCCCTGCAACGGCGTCGACGGTCGAAAATGGTTTCAAGGCCCTCGACATTGAGCTTCGCGATCCCTCGACGATCGCGGACATCGAGGGCGCGCCGTCGCGATACAATGTCCATCGAACAATCGAATACAGCGACTATTCGGGATGGCCCGGTTTGTCGAAGCAGATGTGGCCACTCTTCGACACGGCGTCGCGTCTCGAGCCTAATTCGCCGATCCGTGCGGAAGCGGCGAAGATCGCCGCCGCGTCGAACGATCCTGTCACCCGTGCGGAGGCCGCGCTCCGACTGGTCGAGGATCAGGTCCGCTACGTCTATGTCGGCCTCAATGGGGGCAATTACGTGCCCGCGTCCGCCGACGAAACGTGGAAGCGGCGGTTCGGCGACTGCAAGGCGAAGACCGTGTTGCTGATGGCGCTTCTGCGCGAGCTCGGCATCAAGGCTGAACCGGTGGTCGTCAACAGCAACGGAGGCGATGGCACCGACGAGCACTTGCCCAATCCGGAGCTGTTCGACCACGTCCTCGTTCGGGCGAGCATCGCAGGCAAGGACTATTGGCTCGACGGCACGCGGCTTGGCGATCGCCACCTCGACATGATCCCGACGCCAGCTTTCCAATGGGCCTTGCCGCTCACCGCGGGGGGTTCCGATCTGGTCAATGTGGCCCCGATCACCACCATATATCCGCAGTTGGTCAGCGTCGTGGACATCGACGCGACCGCCGGCTTTGCAAATGACGCGACGTGGACGATCAAGCAGGTCATCCACGGCGACGAGGCGTTCGGCATCAGCACCAGCCTCGCCACCATTTCGCCCGCCGACGCCGAGCGCGCAGTCAAGGCCTATTTCCGGCAATCGATGAGCGACGTGGAGCCAGACGAGGTCGCCTGGCGCTACGACGAGCGGCATGCCTCCGTCGTGCTCAGCATGAAGGGCAAAGCCAAGGTCGACTGGGAAGGCGACGAGAGCGACGGACACAAGCTGACGCTGATCGGGGCAGGCTTCTACGCGCCCGACAAGCTCGAGCGGCCAAAGGACCAGGATCAGGGCGCTGCCTGGTCGGTCACCTACCCGAAGTTCCGCTGCTACGCGACGACGGTTCATTTGCCTGCGGCGACGAAAGGCTTCCGCTGGACGTACAGCTCGAAGCCAGTCAATCGCCAGCTTGCGGGCGTCACCTACTGGCGGGCGGCGGGACTGCAGGACAATGTCGTTCGCACCGTGATGAGCAGCCAGTCGTTCCGACGCGAAGTGCCGGCGAGCGAAGCCGTGCAAATCAACGCGCAGATCCCGACGTTCGACAATTACATGTCGAGCGTCGAGGAAACCTCGTCAATGCCTGAAAAGGCGGCGGCACTGCCGTTCACCGAGGAGCCGGACTGGATCGCCAACCCGGCGGTGTGCTCGCCTCCCGCCAGGTAAGTCGCTTGGCCGCTTTCGACTCCTTGGTCGGCGGGATTGCTCATCGCGTCGCCGCATTTCAATTCCCCGCCGGGGAAATCCGGAACTCGATGACTTCCGGGCGGTCCCTCAGCTGCTCCGCGAGCTGGTCGATCGCGCGCTCTTCGGTGGTGCGCAGGTTCATTCGATATTCGAAATGCTGGCCGAGGTCGGTGAGGCGGTAGCTGAGCTCGCCGATGCTGAAGCCGAGCTTCTCGACCATCGCCTGCACCTCGCTCATCGGGAGGACGGAGGCGCGGTCGAATTTCACCCAGTAATGGGCGTAGAATTGCGACGGGAGCTGCTGCTCGATCCAGCGGAACGCGGAGAGGACTCCGAGCGTCAGGAACGTCGTGACGATCGCCGGGAAATAGAAGCCAGCGCCGAGCAGGATGCCGATCGCGGCGGTGATCCAGATCGATGCCGCGGTAGTCAGGCCGCGGATCGTCAGCCCTTCCTTGAAGATGACGCCGGCACCGAGGAAGCCGATCCCGGTCATGATGCCCTGCGCCATGCGCGTCGGATCGAGGCGGATCGTGTCCTGCTCCAGCATCGAGCCCCACTCGCTCTGGAACACGGTCAGCAGCATCAGCAGCGACGAGGCGAGGCAGACGAGCGCGTGCGTCCGGAAGCCGGCGGGGCGCCCGTGGAAGGTCCGCTCGAGGCCGATCAGCGCACCCGCCGCAAGCGCGAGACCGAGGTGGCTGAGGATGGTGAGCTGGTTGGGGCCGAAGGGCATCGCGCGTCAGACCACCGCGTTCCGGCGGATCACTTCCTTGTACCAGGCGGCGCTGAGCTTGGGCGTGCGCTTCTGCGTCTGGAAGTCGACGTAGTGGATTCCGAAGCGTTTCGAATAGCCGTCGGCCCATTCGAAATTGTCCATCAGGCTCCACAGGAAATAGCCCTTTAGCGGATAGCCTTCCGCAACGGCGCGGTGGAACGAGGTGATGTAGTTGCGCAGGTACATAATCCGGTCGGCGTCGTCGACGCGCCCGTTCTGCACCGGGTCGTCCGCCGAAGCGCCGTTCTCCGAGATGTAGAGAACCTTGGGCTTCCACAGCTCGCTGACCTGGCGCACGCCCCAATACCCAACCTCGGGGCCGACGATCAGCCACGGCGAGGCCATGTGCGGGGAGGAAGCGATGTGCGGGATCGTGGCATACCCCCTGGCTGAATCGTCGGCGCGGACCCACTCGGGCGCGTAGATGTTGAGCGCCAGGAAATCGAGCGGGCTCGCGATCGCCTTCATGTCGCCGTCCTGCACCTTCGGCGCATTGGCGCCTTCCTGGCTCAGATATTCGTCGATGTAGCGGCCTTCCATGATCGCGGTCAGGAACATGGCGTTGAGCTCGCGCGTGGCCTTCTTCGCCGCGGCGATATGTTCGGGCGTTTCGATGACGGGCACGTAGAAGGTGGTGTTGTCGGCGATGCCCACCTGCGTGCCCGCTTTCGCGCTGGCGCGGATCGCCTGAACGCCGAGGCCATGGGCGAGCGTACCGTGGTGGCGAACCTGATTCACCTCTGCGGGCGGGAGCTTCAGCCCGGGCGCGTGGATGCCGACAAGGTGGCCAAGATCGGTGAAGCAGCGCAGCTCGTTGACCGTCATGATGTTCTTCACGCGGTCGGAGATTTGGCCCGCCATGTAGCCGGCGTAATCGGCGAAGGCGTAGGCCGTGTCGCGGTTCTGCCAGCCGCCGGGGAGCGCCGCCGGCAGGTCCCAGTGGAACATGGTGACGTAGGGCTCGATGCCGTTCTCCAGCAGGTTGTCGACCACGCGCTTGTAATGGTCGACGCCCTTCGCGTTCGGCTGGCCTCGTCCGTCGGGGACGATTCGCGACCAGGCGAGCGACATGCGGTAGGTCTGGACGCCGAGGCTTTTGAGCAGCTGTGTGTCTTCGGCGTAGCGGTGGTAGCTGTCGTCGGCGACGTCGCCGGTGTCGCCATTGAAGGTTTTGCCCGGCGTGTGGGAGAAGACGTCCCAATTGGTCGGCCCGCGCCCGTCTTCCTTCACCGCGCCTTCGATCTGATAGGCGGCGGTCGCCGTTCCCCATTTGAAACCCCTGGGAAAGCCGAGGTCGGTCGGCTTGAGCTGGGCGATCGCCGCGCCGGGCGCGCCGAGCGCTCCTGCTGCGCATGCGGCGCCGAGCGCTTTGCCGAGATCGCGGCGGCTGAACTGTGTCACGGTGATGAACCTCCCTCCCGGTTGCAGCAGGATGATTAGCAGCTTCGGCGGGCCTGGCGAGAGTGCTGTCGAGCGGGCTAAGGGCGGCGCATGAAACCCGATTCAGAGCAGATCGACGAGAAGCTGCGCGCGATGACCGACTGGCGCGGAGCGATTTTGGCGCGGCTTCGCAGGCTGATTCACGAGGCCGATCCGGAGGTGGTCGAGACGGTCAAGTGGCGCAAGCCGTCGAACCCTTCCGGGGTGCCGGTGTGGGAGCATGACGGGATCATCTCTACGGGCGAGACCTACAAGGACAAGGTCAAGCTGACCTTCGCGCGCGGCGCTTCGCTCGAAGACCGGTCAGGGTTGTTCAACGCCAGCCTCGACGCGGGCACGCGCCGCGCGATCGATTTTCGCGAAGGTGACGAGATCGACGAAGAAGCGTTCCGGACGCTAATCCGCGAAGCGGTGGCGCTGAACGTAAAGCGGGCGGGTTAGCCGCAGATGGTCGGGGTCGCGGGACCCTTCTCGGCGGCATAGCAATCGCCCTTGGCCGCATTGGCGCGGTTCTCGGCGCGCATTGCGACGAACGCCACCGCGCTCACGGCCACGATGACCAGACCTGCAATCGCCTTCGTACGCATTCGACTATCCCTGTTGCGAGTCAGCCCCGCCGCTCCCGATTGCATGCTAACATTCAACTATCGGTAAAAGAAGGGGAATGGCCTGTTGGTCGCTGGCCGAAATCGATTCTCTAGTGAAAAGTGGGGGATTGTTGCTTCGGGGCCACGGCATTGCGGAGCGGCGAGCCGGCGCTAGGGTCGCGACGATGCTCCGACTGGCCACCGCTTTCCTGATCGCTCTGGTCGCTGCACCGCTGGCCGCCCAGACCGCACCGCTGTCAAACGGGATCGAGGTGAGCGGCGGCGGCATGACGATGCGCGTCGAGGCGCTGACGGATTCGGTCCTGCGGGTGCGCGTCACACGCGGTCGCGACTGGGCAGAGGATGCAAGCTGGGCGGTGCCTGCAGCGATCCGGCATCAGCGCGTCCGCGTCCGGCAGGCCGCCGGCGGCTTCTGGACGCGCGCGCTCGGCGTCCGGATCGATCCCGCCACGCTTCAGCTGAGCGTGACCGACCTGCAGGGCCGGACGATCGTCGCCGATGGGTCGCAGCCGATCCGGTTCGACGGCTCAGGATTTACCCTGACGAAGGCACTGCCGGTCGGCGAGCGCATTTACGGGCTCGGCGACAAGACCGGCAATTTCGATCGGCGCGGGCAGAGCTTCGTCGACTGGAACACCGATGCCTACGGCTTCCAGCGCGACACGGACCCAATCTACAAGTCGATCCCCTTCTACATCGCGACGGGCGGGGAGGGCGGCGCCTATGGCCTGTTCCTCGACAACAGCTGGCGCAGCTGGTTCGATTTCGGGCACCGCCGCCCGTCGGCGCTGGAGATCGGCGCGGAGGGCGGGGCGGTCGATTATTACGTCATCGCCGGGCCGACGGTTCGCGACGTCGTGCGCCGTTACACCAATCTCACCGGCAAGGCGCCGCTGCCGCCGCTGTGGGCACTCGGTTTCCAGCAGTCGCGCTACAGCTACATGAGCGCGGACGAGGTGCGAGGGATCGCCGCGCATTTGCGCAAGGACCGCATTCCCTCGGACGTGATCTGGCTCGACATCGACTATCAGGACCGCAACCGGCCGTTCACAACCAACCAGAAGACCTTCCCGGATCTGAAGAAGCTCGCGAGCGACGTCGGCGAAGAGGGGTTCAGGCTCGTCGCGATCACTGATCTCCACGTCGCCTACGCGCCGGACCAGGGCGACGCGCCCTACGACAGCGGCGCGGCCGGCGATCATTTCCTGAAGAACGCCGACGGCAGCCTATACGTCGCGCCGGTGTGGCCGGGGCCGTCGGTGTTTCCGGATTTCACGCAGGCGTCGACGCGCGCCTGGTGGGGTTCGCTCTACGAGGATTTCGCCGAGGACGGCATCGCCGGCTTCTGGAACGACATGAACGAGCCGGCGATCTTCGAGACTGCGACGAAGACCATGCCGCTCGACGTCAGCCACCGGATCGAGAGCGACGATTTCGCGCCGCGCACCGCTGCCCACGCCGAGATCCACAACGTCTACGGAATGGAGAACAGCCGCGCGACTCACGATGGCCTGCTGACGCTGAGGCCCAACGTGCGGCCGTTCGTCATGACCCGCGCGAGCTATGCCGGTGGGCAGCGCTACGCCGTTACCTGGACCGGCGACAACAGCTCGACGTGGGATCACCTCAAGCTCGCCGTGCAGCAGATGCTGAGCCTCGGCTTATCGGGCTTCACGTGGTCCGGCGCGGACATTCCGGGCTTCACCGGCGGCGCGAGCCCGGAGCTTGCGACGCGCTGGTTCGAGATCGGGGCGTTCACGCCCGTGTTCCGCGGCCATTCGGCCAAGGACACGCCGCGCGCCGAGCCGTGGGCGGATGGGCCGGAGCAGCTCGCGATCCGCCGCAGGTTCATCGAGGAGCGTTACCGGCTGATGCCGTACCTTTATGCGGTGGCCGAGGAGAGCGCCCGCACCGGCGATCCGGTGATGCGGCCGACCTTCTACGATCATCCGGCGATGGAGCGGGCGCCGTGCGACCAGTCGATGGCGTTCACGCTCGGCGCGGACCTGCTCGTCGCGGCCTCGCCAAAGCCGGAGTCGCCTTACCCCTATGATGTCTGCCTGCCGGGCGAGGGCTGGTACGATTACTGGAGCGGCGCGCGGCTAAGCGGCGAAAAGGTGAGTGAGACCCCTCGGCTCGATCGCCTCCCGGTGTTCGTTCGGCCGGGCGCGATTATTCCCAGGCAGCCCCTGGTCCAGAGCACGGCCGAGACTCCGAAGGGGCCGCTCCAGCTCGATGTATATCCGGGCGACGATTGCCGGGGCGAGATCTACCTCGATGACGGCGTCAGCATCCAGGGGTCGAGTCTGCGTCAGTCGATCACTTGCACGGTCACGTCCCACGGGATCGCGCTCCATTTCGCGCCGCGCGCAGGCAGCTATGCGCCCTGGTGGAAATCGATTTCGGTGACGGTCCACGGCGCTCGTGCGGTGACCAGGACGATCCCCGACCAGCCGAGCGCCGCGACGATCGAAATCAGCGGCTGAACAGCTCCAGCCCGTCGGGAGAGGCGAAGCCGTCGAGCGGCACGTCCCAGGCGTCTGCGGGAATCGTCTCGGTCAGGCGCTGCATCGCCCAGCCGACGCCGATCAGGCGCGCGCCGCTCTTCTTGAGACGGACCAGCGCGCGGTCGTAATGGCCCTTGCCGCGGCCGAGGCGGGTCCCGGCGCCGTCGACGGCGATCAGCGGCACCAGGACAAGGTCCGGCTCGACGACCGGGTGGCGCCTGGCGGGCTGCATGATCCCGAACGGGCCCGGCTCGAGCGGGTCGCCAGCAATGAAGCGGAACGGTTTGGCGGGGTTGGCGAAGCAGGGGAAGGCGGCGATGGCGCCGACCGCGCGCGCTTCCTCCATCGCCAGCAGCGGGCTGATCTCCGAGCCAAGCGGGTGATAGCCGGCTACGACCGAGACGCCTGCGAACAGAGAGGTGAGGGTCTGCGCCAGCTTCTGCTCGAGCCGCGCCCTGGCGCCGTCGGACAGCGTGCGCACGAATGCCTTGCGCGCGTCGAGTGCGGCGCGCCTGAGCGACTCCTTCGACAACGGCTCCATTTCAGGACGCGGCATCAAAGGGTCGAAGGGGGGTGACGGGACCACCATGGCCGTTTGCCCTAAAATCCTCTGACGCCAAAACGTCAGGTGGGCGCCGATTGCTCCAAACCAGGGTCTGGAGCAGGGTCAGCTCCCAAGTGGATTTAATCGCCTCAGGGATTTTCCGAAGGCTCGCACCCGGCAGTACCCGTCGTCATCCAACCTAGGGATTAGCGAGCTCACTCTCAAGCTGCGCCGCGAGCATTTCGAGACGATTGGCGAGCGCTTCGGCGCGCTCGACCAGCGCGGGGTCGGGCGGAGCGGGAGTTGCCGTTGCCGCTGCGGCATCTGGGCTCTTGTCGATCAATTGGTCGGCGAGCAGCAGCGAGGCAAACAGGAACTGCCGCGCTTCGGACAAGGTGCCGAGGCCGGCGAGCGCCTCGCGGCTCTTGCCGTCGACCAAGCGAGCGGCGGCGCGGAGATTGTCTTCCTCGCCTTCGCGGCACGCGACCTGGTAGCTGCGCCCGGCGATGTTGAGGTCGATCAGGCTGGCCATCAGGCGGCCGCCTGCCGGATCAGCTCGTCGAGCTCCTCGACCACTTCGCGTACCTTGGCGCGAAGCTCCTCGTCGCGCCCGCCACTCTCCGGCTTGCGCGCGGCGAGCGCGCCCTGGACGCGCTCGAGCGCCTGTTCCGCTCTGTCGAGCGCGGCTGAGAGACCCCCGTCATCCATCTGATTTCCGCTACGCACTTTAACGATTCCGGGCAAGCGTTGACGCGGCTCAAGTCACCTTCCAAAGGAACCGAGCCGCCGCCTGGACTCCCGGGCGGCTCCGATCCCGTTGCCGGAGCCTCGATGCAGCCGACCGACCGCCGTCTCGCCAACGCCATTCGCGCCCTCGCGATGGACGCGGTGGAGGCCGCCAACAGCGGCCATCCCGGAATGCCGATGGGCATGGCCGATGCGGCGACGGCGCTGTTCACACGCCATCTGAAGTTCGATGCCGCCGATCCCCGCTGGCCCGATCGCGATCGCTTCATCCTGTCGGCGGGGCATGGCTCGATGCTGATCTACGCCTTGCTCTACCTGACGGGCTACGAGCGGCCGACGCTCGACGACATCAGGCGCTTCCGCCAGCTCGGCTCTCCGACCGCCGGGCACCCGGAGAATTTCGAGCTTGCCGGGGTCGAGGTCACGACCGGGCCGCTGGGCCAAGGCGTGGCGATGGCCGTCGGAATGGCGATCGCCGAGCGGCACCTCAACGCCGTCTATGGCGACGAGCTGGTCGACCACCGCACGTTCGTGATCGCCGGCGACGGCGACCTGATGGAGGGCGTCAACCACGAGGCGGTCGGGCTTGCGGGCCATCTGAAGATCGGGCGGCTCATCGTGCTGTGGGACGACAATGAGATCACCATCGACGGGTCGACGGCATTGTCGCGCAACGAGGACGTGGTGGCGCGGCACCAGGCGGCGCAATGGCACACGACCGAGTGCGACGGTCTCGATGCCGACGACGTCGACCGCGCGATCAGGGAGGCGCTGGCCGACCAGCGT
This sequence comes from Sphingomicrobium sp., assembly GCA_035700945.1. Taxonomy (GTDB): domain Bacteria; phylum Pseudomonadota; class Alphaproteobacteria; order Sphingomonadales; family Sphingomonadaceae; genus Sphingomicrobium. Next base: position 41,443 of record DASSOE010000033.1, read on the forward strand.
CCGAGCCTGATCCGCTGCAAGACGATCATCGGCTTCGGCGCTCCCAACAAGCAGGGGACGGCGGCGACTCACGGGGCGGCGCTGGGCAAGGACGAGGTCGAGGCGGCGCGCGCGGAGCTCGGGCTCGAGCCCGAGGAGTTCACCGTCCCTGACGACGTGCTCACCGCCTGGCGGACGGCGGGTAAGCGCGGGTCCATCGACCATGCGCAGTGGAAGGACCGTCTCGAACGAAGCCCGCGCAAGGACGAGTTCCTGGCGCGCCTGAACGGCAAGGTCAGTGATGCCTGGCTCCGGCCCTATCTCGACAAGCTGCTTGCCGACCTCAAGCCCGTCGCCACGCGCAAGGCATCGGAGATGGCGCTCGAGGCGATCAACGCCGCGATCCAGGCGACCATCGGCGGCTCGGCCGACCTCACCGGCTCGAACAACACGAAGACGAAGGCGCTCGAACCGCTGACGCCTGAGAATTACGCCGGCCGCTACATCTATTACGGTATCCGCGAGTTCGGCATGGCCGCGGCGATGAACGGCATGGCGCTGCACGGCGGCGTAATCCCCTACGGCGGCACCTTCCTCGTCTTTACCGATTATGCGCGGCCGGCGATCCGCCTTTCCGCCCTGCAGAATGCGCGGGTCATCTATGTCATGACCCACGACAGCATCGGGCTGGGTGAAGACGGGCCGACGCACCAGCCCATCGAGCACCTGCAAAGCCTCCGCGCGATCCCGCAGCTGGAGGTCTATCGCCCAGCGGACGCGGTCGAAACGGCGGAATGCTGGGCGCTCGCGCTGCAGAGCGACGGGCCTTCGATACTCGCACTGACACGGCAGAACGTCCGTCCCCTGCGCACCGACGCTGCGGGCGAGAACTTATGCGCCCGCGGTGCCTATCGCCTGAAGGCCGCGGAAAACGCACGGAAAGTGATCTTCATTGCGACTGGTTCCGAGGTCGAGGTCGCGCTCGACGCGGCGGCGCAGCTTGAAGCGCGCGGGATCGGTGCCGATGTGGTCTCCATGCCCTGCACCGAGCGCTTCGATGCGCGTCCCCGGGAATATCGGGAGGAGATACTCCCGGACGTCAGCAACCGCGAGGTCCTGCGCGTCTCGGTTGAAGCCGGCACGACGGTCGGGTGGGAACGCTATACCGGTCTGCACGGTCTAAGGTTCGGAATCGACCGCTTCGGCGTCTCCGCGCCCGCGAAGGATGCCTATGACTTCTTCGGGCTCACCGCTGACAAAATCGCCGCGGGCGTTGCCGACTTCATGAAGAAAAGAGGAATGGAATGACGAGAGTTGCAATCAATGGCTTCGGGCGCATCGGCCGCCTGGTGGCGCGCGCGATCCTCGAGCGGCCCGATTGCGGGCTCGAACTGGTCAGCGTCAACGACCTCGCAGACGCCAAGGCCAACGCCTGGCTGTTCAAGCACGACAGCGTCCACGGCAAGTTCCCGGGCGAGGTGAAGGCCGAGGGGAACGATATCGTCGTCGACGGCAAGCGCATCCATGTCACGGCCGAAAAGGATCCGGCCAGGCTGCCGCATCGCGACCAGGGCGTCGAGCTCGTGCTGGAATGCACCGGGTTCTTCACCGACCGCGACAGCGCGCAGAAGCATATTGATGCCGGCGCTAAGCGGGTGCTGATCTCCGCCCCGGCCAAGGGCGTCGACCTCACCGTCGTCTACGGCGTCAACGATGACAAGCTGACGCCGGAAATGACCATCGTATCCAACGCGTCGTGCACCACCAATTGCCTCGCGCCCGTTGCCAAGGTGCTCAACGACACGCTCGGTATCGAGCGCGGGCTGATGACCACCGTCCACGCCTACACCAACGACCAGAAGATCCTCGACCAGATCCACAAGGACCTGCGCCGCGCCCGCGCCGCCGCCATGTCGATGATTCCGACCACGACCGGCGCAGCGCGCGCCGTTGGCGAGGTGCTTCCCGAACTGAAGGGCAAGCTCGACGGCTCCGCCATCCGCGTGCCGGTCCCGGACGGGAGCATAATCGACCTGACCTTCGTGCCCGGGCGCGAGACTAGCCGCGACGAGGTCAACCAGATCCTG
>DASSOE010000034.1:0-11330 GCA_035700945.1 Sphingomicrobium sp.
CCGGCAGGATAAGGGACCGAAGATCGTCGCGGTCGGGCCGTCAGGCGACGATTACGCCTGGACCGAAGAGATCATGAAGTCGCACGATAAGTTCGACGTCCTGTCGCTTCACTATTACACGCTCCCGACCGGCGACTGGGCGCACAAGGGCGCGGCGACGGGCTTCGGCAAGGCCGAGTGGTTCGCGACCTTCGCGCAGACGCGGCGGATCGAAGAGATGATCGCGCGCCATTCGGCGATCATGGACAAGGCCGATCCGGAGAAGAAGGTCGCGCTGGCGGTCGACGAATGGGGAACGTGGTACGATTCCGCGCCGGGCTCGACCGCGCTCCGCCAGGAGAACACGCTGCGCGACGCGTTGGTCGCCGTGACCAACTTCCACATCTTCCAGCGCCATGCCGACCGGGTTCGGATGGCGAACATCGCGCAGATGGTGAACGTGCTCCAGGCGGTGCTTCTGACCGACGGCGCGCGGATGGTCCGCACGCCGACCTATTACGCATTCCTGATGTACCGCCCCTTCCAGGGCAGCTCGGCGCTGCCGGTGCAGGTGGATTCGCCGCGCGTGTCAGCATCCGTCACCGCCATACCGGCCATGGACATAACCGCCGCCCGAAGAGAGGACGGATCGATCCTGCTCGGCCTGGTCAACGTCGATCCGGACGAGAGCGCCGCAGTCGACCTGTCGATCACAGGGGTGCACGGCAGGCGGATTTCGGGCCAGCTCCTGACCGCGCCGGCGATGGACTCGCGCAACCGTTTCGGAGCGGCGGAGGAGGTGCGGCCGGTGCCGTTTGGCGGTGCCCGCTGGAGCGGGGACAAGCTGCGTGTGTCGATGCCCGCCAGGTCGGTGGTCGTGCTGACGCTCAAATGAAAAGGGCGGCCCGCTGAGGCCGCCCTTGTGAATTCCTGCAAAGCCGCCGGTCAGCGCGAATAGAACTCGATCACGAGGTTCGGCTCCATCCGCACCGGATAAGGCACTTCGTCAAGCTTCGGCACGCGGGTGAAGGTGATCTTCGCCGTGCCGTCCGGAACCACATAGTCCGGGATCTCGCGCTCGGCGAGGCTCTGCGCCTCGATCACCAGCGCCATCTCCTGCGCCTTGGGACCGAGTTCGACGACATCGCCGAGGTCGACCTTGCGCGAGGCGATGTTGCACTTGACGCCATTAACGCGGACGTGGCCGTGGCTAACCAGCTGGCGCGCCGCCCAGATCGTCGGCGCGAACTTGGCGCGATAGACGACCATGTCGAGCCGCCGCTCGAGCAGGCCGATCAGGTTCTGCGAAGCGTCGCCCTTCATCCGCGTGGCGTCGACGTAATTCTTCTTGAACTGTTTCTCCGTGATGTCGCCGTAATAGCCCTTGAGCTTCTGCTTGGCGCGGAGCTGGATGCCGTAGTCGCTGATCTTGCCCTTGCGGCGCTGGCCGTGCTGGCCGGGGCCATATTCGCGGCGGTTGACCGGGCTCTTGGGCCGTCCGAAGACGTTCTCGCCCATGCGTCGGTCGAGCTTGTATTTGGCGCTGGTGCGCTTCGTCACGTCAATTCTCCAATTTGCTGTTCACATGCGCCCGGACCGCACCGCCTGGCCTTGCGCCAGACGCGATCACCGCTTCACCGGGCATGCGGGATCAATTGCGAGCCGCGCACCTAGGGGCGCGCCCGCGCGAGGTCAAGGTTTCGGCCGTTGCCTTGCCTGCGTTCCGACTATCCTATTGGGGTCCGCCGCCGATGCCGGGCGCGAGGTCGCCGGGGTTGATCCCGCTATTCTCGCGGATCGTCTTCATGACGCGTTCGGTGCCGTCCTCGATCTCCTTCCACTCGGCCGCGGTGTGGCAGACCCGCTTCGAGCTGCGGAAGTGCGAGCCGGTGTCCGCCTCGTAGATGCGCTTGCAGATCGGCTTGTCCGTGGGGGCCGCGGGCGGACTCTTCGCCTCGGGAGCGGCCCCTGCGCCGGTCGTGAACAACAAAGCGGCGGCAACGCCGAGCAGCATGCGCATAAAATGCCCTCCTAAACCTTTGATCGGGATAGATATCAGCAAGCCGGAACCTTCGCTAGCCGCGACGGCGGGGCGGATCGACCAACGCGCGAATGATTCCACGAACGGCTTTCACTTCGCGTGAGGACCAGCCGGTCTTGGTGAAGATCGTTCGGATCGTGTTCCTGGTCGATTGGGTCCGCGACGGCGGATGGAAATAGCCCTTCTGCTCGAGCTCCGCGTCGAGCTGGCCGATCAGCCCCTCGACCTCGGCGTGGGGAGCGAGGGCCTCGAGTGCCTTGACCGGCGGCTGTGCAAGGCCGGCACGCCGCGACCATTCGTAGGCGAGCAGGATCACCGCCTGGGCGAGGTTGAGCGAGCCGAACTCGGGGTTGATCGGGACGGTGACGATCGCGTTCGCGAGCGCGACTTCCTCCGTTTCCAGGCCCGATCGTTCGGCGCCGAAGAGGATAGCGCTGCGCTCGGCCGATCCGCGGATCCGGTCCGCCATCTGTTCGGGGCCGAGCACCGGCATGACGAGGTCGCGGCGGCGCACGGTCGAGGCGAAGACGTGGCTGCAATCGGCAATGGCCTGCTCCACCGTGTCGAACAGCTGCGCCTGTTCGAGGACGACGTCGGCACCGCTCGCGGCGGGGCCGGCGTCCGGGTTCGGCCAGCCGTCGCGCGGCGTTACCAGCCGCATTTCGGTCAGCCCGAAATTGAGCATCGCGCGCGCCGCCTTGCCGATATTCTGCCCGAGCTGGGGCCGGACAAGGACGATGACCGGGTCCATCAGAGCAGCTTGTCGGGCGGTGGCGCGGGGGCCGCTTCCTTTTCGACGCTTTCGGCGATCTCGGCGAAATGGCCGGGCTCGCTGAAGTCCTTGTAGATGCTTGCGAAGCGGATGTAGGCGACGTGGTCGAGCGCTTTGAGGCCGTCCATCACCGCTTCCCCGATTTCCGCGCTTTTTACCTCGTCTCCCTGGGTTTCGAGGCGGCGCTGGATCCCAGTGATCATCCGGTCGATCTTGTCGGCGGGGATGTCGCGCTTGCGCGTGGCATGGCCGATGGCGCGCGCGAGCTTGTCGCGCTCGAACGGCTCCCGCTCGCCGTTCTTCTTGACCACGGTGAGATCGCGCAGCTGGACGCGCTCGAACGTGGTGAATCGGGCGCCGCAGGCTTCGCACTGCCTCCGCCGGCGGATCGCCGCGCCGTCCTCGGTCGGGCGGCTGTCCTTAACCTGGCTGTCTTCGTGCGCACAAAAAGGACAGCGCATCCCTTATCCCTGATAGATGGGGAAACGTGCGCAGAGGTCGAGGACGCGCTCGTTCACGCGGCTTTCGATGGAGCCGTTGCGGTCGAGGCCGTTTTCCTTGAGCCCGTCGAGGACGTCGGCGACCATATCCGCGATGTCGCGGAACTCGGCCTCGCCGAAGCCTCGGGTCGTCCCGGCAGGCGAGCCGACACGGATTCCGCTGGTCTTGACGGGCGGAAGCGGGTCGAAGGGAACGCCGTTCTTGTTGCAGGTGATCCCGGCGCGCTCGAGACTCTCATCGGCGTCCTTGCCGGTAAGGCCGAGCGGGCGCAGGTCGACCAGCGCGACATGCGTGTCGGTACCGCCGGCGACGAGATCGGCGCCGCGCTCCTTGAGGCGGCCGGCGAGCGTTTTGGCGTTGGCGATCACCGCCTTGGCATAAGCCTTGAACTCGGGCTGGAGCGCCTCGCCGAAGGCGACGGCCTTGGCCGCAATCACGTGCATCAGGGGGCCGCCCTGGAGTCCCGGGAAAACGGCGGAGTTGATCTTCTTGGCGATCGCCTCGTCGTCGGTCATCACCATGCCGCCGCGCGGGCCGCGCAGCGTCTTGTGCGTGGTTGTCGTCACGACATGCGCATGGCCGAAGGGTGTCGGATGCTCGCCGGCGGCAACGAGGCCCGCGAAATGGGCCATGTCGACCATGAAGATCGCGTCGACCTCGTCGCAAATCTCGCGGAAGCGCTTGAAGTCGAAATGTCGCGGATAGGCCGAGCCGCCGGCGATAATCAGCTTGGGCCGGTGCTCCTTCGCCAGCCGCTCGACCTCGTCGAAATCGACCAGGTGATCGTCCTGCCGGACGCCGTACTGGACGGCGTTGAACCATTTGCCCGATTGCGCCGGGGGAGCGCCGTGGGTGAGGTGCCCGCCCGCGGCGAGACTGAGGCCCATGATCGTGTCGCCGGGCTTGAGCAGGGCCAGCATCACCGCGCCGTTGGCCTGCGCGCCGGAATGCGGCTGGACGTTGGCGAAGCCGCAGTTGAACAGCTTCCTCGCGCGTTCGATCGCCAATGTCTCGACCGCGTCAGACGGAGCGCAACCCTGGTAATAACGGCGGCCGGGATAGCCTTCGGCATATTTGTTGGTGAGGACGGAACCCTGTGCCTCGAGCACGGCCTTGCTGACGATATTCTCCGACGCGATCAGCTCGATCTGCGTCTGCTCGCGGCGGAGCTCGGCACGAATGGCGTCCTCGACGGCCGGATCGTTCTCGCTGAGCCCGCTGGTGAAGAAGCCGTGCGGCACGCGGTAGCTGGTGTCGCGTTCGAGATCGGCGGCGGTGGCCATCAGTCGGAATCCTGCAGTTCGTGGGAGAGCTGGTCGACGCGGCGCTGGTGGCGCCCGCCGGCGAAGTCCGTGCCGAGGAAGGCGGAGACGCACGCCTTTGCCATGTCGGTGCCGATCAGCCGGCCGCCCATGGCGAGCACGTTCGCGTCATTGTGCTCCCGAGCGAGCTCGGCCGAAAGCGGATCGTCGACACGAGCGCAGCGGCACTTGGGTTCGCGATTGACCGCAATCGAAATCCCGATTCCGGAGCCGCAGACGGCGATTCCCCGCTCGGCCTTCCCGGCCGCGATGAAGCGCGCGAGCTTGGCCCCGAACTGCGGGTAATCGACGCTGTCGGCGCTGTTCGTGCCGAGGTCGGCGACGTCGTGTCCTTGCTCGCCAAGCCAGCGGACAAGCTCGTCCTTGAGGGCATATCCGGCATGATCGGCGGCGAGGGCGATGCGCATGACCCCTGATTAGGGCAGGCGCGCGGGATTCGCCAGCGTCAGGCGGGCTCCGGCTTCGGCCCGCCGCTTTCGAGCTGGGCGAGACGAGCCGCCATTTCGTCGAGGCGCTGCTGCATCTCGCTTTCGCGCGAATGGTGGCTGCGCGCGATGCGGAGCGCCTCGGCGAGCGAGGGGATCATCTGCTCGACCGCCTCGAGCTGCTGGCGGTTGTAGCGGTTCCTGTCCGAGCGGCGGCCGAGGAGCAGGGTTCCGACAGGCCCTTCCTCATCGGTGAGCGCGAGCTTTTCGATCAGCTCGGGGTCGTCAGGGGAAGAGGTGTTGCGGGCGGCGATCAGTTCCCGGCTCAACGCCGTATCGAGCACGATCGCGGATGCTGAAGGGTGCATCACGTCGTCGATGATCGCCAGCGCACGCGTCGCGACTTCCGCAGGCGTTTCGGTCAGCGCCCATTTTTTCATGCGCTCCGGTGCGCCGCGCATGCGGTCGAGCGGGCCTCCGAACCGCTTGCGGGTCCAGCCCAGCACCAGCGACTGCGTCGGCGAGAAGATACCCGCCGCGATGACAGCTCCGGCGGTCGTCGCGCCCGCCTGGCTCTCGCGCCCGATCACTTCCTCGATCACCATTTTCAGGAGGTCCGAGCTGACCGCCCAGACCACGCCGACGACGAGCGTGACGACTGCGTAGGCCGCGGAGCGGGTGATGACCGTGTCCGCTTCCCACAAGCGGAAGCGCGTCAGGGCGACGAGCAGCCCGAGCGGGAGCACGGCCATGCCGAGGCTGAACAGCAGGACAATCGCGAGGTTCAGGAGCACGTTCTGCCGGTTGGGATCCTCCGGAATCAAGGGGAGGAGAATGAAGGCGATGGTGACGAGCGCCAGGCCCGCGGCGAAGCCGAACGCGGCCCATTTGATCTGCTGGCGCTCGATGCCAGGCTCGAGCCGGCGGTAGCGGATCGCCTGGCCGGTGAGGACGGCGAGCAGCGACCCGAGGCCGAGCAACGCCTGCACCGTGGCGTTCACGTCCTTGAGCGAAACGAAGATCGCCAGCGGAATGCCGCCGACCAGCAGCCATCGGTAGGATTTCGGAACGAAGATCCCGTCGGGAAAAACTGCCAGCGCGATCAGCAGCAGGTAGAACCAGAGCGAGGATGCGACGTCGTAGATTGGCGGCCAGCCATAGGCCATCCACATCGCGAGCGGCGGGTCGATCGTCGAAGCGAGACCGGCGAATGCGAAGGCGAAGAGCAAAGCGACCGGATCGCTGGGCCTGCGCCGCGCGAGCAGGAACGAACAGAGCAGGAGCACGCAGCAGGCGAGGAGCCCGGACATCAGCCGCGCGCCGAAGCGCAGGTCGCGCGTCCGGCTTGCGTTCGCGTCGGCCGGGGCCGTGTCCCGCTTCTGCTCGATCGTCAGCGCAGTTCCGTCTTCCGCCGTGAGATCGAGCGTCACCGTGGGACCGGGCGCGGTCTTCAGGCGCTTTGCGAGTTCGGGAATGTGGATGTCGGCATCGACCGGAACGCCATCGATCGCGGTCAGCGAATATTTGGTGTCGGACTCCGCCTCCGGCCGGATCGCAATGCGGCCGCTGTCTTCGAGCTCATAGTCGAGCGCGAGCGCGCGGAAGACCGGCCGGACCTCGTAAGTATCGCGAAGCGCGTGAACCGTGCCGAGGGCGACCGCCGCGACCGAGAGCAGGAAACACAGGAACCACAGCAGCCGGAACAGCGGCACCCAGCGCTCGGGCACGGCGCGCAGGCGCAACGGCGGGCTGTACAGCCACCTCAGCGACACTCCAGGCACCCCCAAGACCCCATGCAAACCGAATCGCAGCGGCCAATGCTAGCAAGCGCTTGACCCAATACCACGGGAGATTCAGGCGGCCAGGCGGATTTCCTCGCGCCCGAATATCTCGACGAGCGCACCCACCAGCTCGTCCATCATGTCGGGTGTGTGCGTCGGCCCAGGGGTGAATCGGAGGCGCTCGGTGCCGCGCGGGACAGTCGGGAAATTGATCGGCTGCACATACAGGCCATATTCGGCGAGCAGGACGTCGCTGATGCGCTTGGCCTTGACCGGCGAGCCGACGAGCAGCGGCACGATGTGGGTCGAGCTCGGCATGACCGGCAGCCCGGCTACCGCGAACTTCGCCTTGAGCATCGCCGCCGATTCCTGCTGCGCGCGGCGCTCCTCCTGCGATCGTTTGAGGTGGCGCACGCTCGCCAGCGCGCCGGCGACGAGCACGGGCGACAGGCTGGTCGTGAAGATGAAGCCCGGCGCATAGGATCGGATGCAATCGATGATCGTCCTGTCGGCGGTGATATAGCCGCCCATCACCCCGAACGCCTTGGCAAGCGTGCCTTCGATGATGCTGAGGCGTCCGGCGACGCCTTCGCGCTCGGAGATGCCGCCGCCGTGGTCTCCGTACATGCCCACGGCATGGACTTCGTCGAGGTAGGTCAACGCGTGATATTTGTCGGCGAGGTCGCAGATCTCCGCGATAGGGGCGATGTCCGCGTCCATCGAATAGACGCTTTCGAAGGCAATCAACCTGGGCAGATCCGGATCGGCAGCGGCGAGCAATTCCTCGAGGTGCTCGAGGTCGTTGTGGCGGAACACCCTTTTCTCGCACCCCGAGCTCTTGATGCCGGCGATCATCGAGGCGTGGTTGAGCTCGTCCGAGAAGATAATGCACTCCGGAAGCAGCTTGCCGAGCGTGGACAGCGCGGCCTCGTTCGAGACGTAGCCCGACGTGAAGAGCAGCGCGCCCTCCTTGCCGTGAAGGCTCGCGAGCTCGGCCTCCAGCTCGGTGTGGTAATGGGTGTTGCCGCTGATGTTGCGGGTGCCGCCGGAGCCGGCACCGACCTCGTGGAGCGCCGTTTCCATCGCTTCGATGACGGCCGGGTGCTGCCCCATGCCGAGATAATCGTTCGAGCACCAGACGGTGATCGGCTTGGGGCCATTGCCGCCGAAGCAATGTGCGTTGGGGAAGCTGCCCTTGGTGCGGAGGATGTCGATGAAGACGCGATAGCGACCCTCGTCGTGAAGGCGCTCGATCGCCGATCGGAAAATGCTGTCGTAGTCCAACGCTTGAGCCTCGCTTGCCGGCCCTTTACCGTCCGCTCCGCGCCAAGGCCATTGCGAACGACTCGCAACTACAGAGTCTTGACCTCGGTCAGTCCGTAGCGCGCGAGGACGCTCATCAACGGCCGGTCGCCGTCTCCACCAGTATAGACGATAATTCCGCCGGCGGGTTCCTGGGGCCAGGGCTGCTCGCGCGTGAGCCAGGCGATCCGGCGCGCGATGCCCGGGCCGCCGTCGACATAGGCCACGTGCGGGAACGCCTCGGCCAGCTCCTCCTGCAGCAGCGGGAAATGGGTGCAAGCGAGGACGACGGTGTCGATCCGATCGCCAGCCGGCGCATCGAACATCGGCAAAGTGGCGGCGTGCACCGCCCCGACGCTTATCTCCTCTCCGGCGAGTTTGGCCTCGGCGAGCTCGACCAGCTCGGGTGAGCCATGGCGGATGATCGCGCAATCGGCGGCGAAGCGCGCGGCAAGGTCGTCGACATAAGGCTGGCGCACCGTCGCCTCCGTGCCGAGCACGCCGATCACGCGGGTCTTCGACATCTCGGCGGCGGGCTTGATCGCCGGCACGGTGCCGACGACGGGCAGATCGAGCGCCGAGCGGACGTGGTCGAGAGCGATCGTGCTCGCGGTATTGCAGGCGATGACCGCGAGGCGCGGTTGGAAGCGCTCAACCAACCGGCCGAGCAGTGCGGGCACCCGGCTGGCGATCTCCGCTTCGCTGCGCCTGCCGTAGGGGAAGCCGGCGCTGTCGGCGGCATAGACGATCGGCGCATTTGGCAGCAGCTGCCGCGTCGGCGCGAGCACCGACAGTCCGCCGACACCGGAGTCGAAGAAGAGGATGGGGGAGCTCGGGTTCACCCCTGATGTGTGGCGCGGAGCAGCCGCACCCGCAAGTTGCGCCGCCGCTCCGGTTTGCTACCACCCCGCAATGACCCGCGAGATGCTCTTTGCACTGGCGCTCGGCTATCTGTTCGGGTCGATCCCATTTGGGCTGCTACTGACGCGGCTCGCGGGCAAGGGCGACCTGCGTACCGTCGGCTCCGGCAACATCGGCGCGACCAACGTGCTGCGGACCGGGAGCAAGTGGCTCGCTGCAGGTACGCTGATTCTCGACTGCCTCAAGGCGACCGCGGCTATTTTGCTCGCGCAGCTGCTGTTCGGGAGGGAGACCGGCGCGGTGGCTGCCGCGGGCGCGCTGGTTGGCCACCTGTATCCGGTGTGGCTTGGCTTCCGCGGCGGAAAGGGCGTCGCGAGCTTCCTCGGGATCCTGATCGCGCTGTTGTGGCCCGCGGCGCTGGTCTATGCCGCTGTCTGGTTGTTCCTGCTGCTGACGCTCCGAATCTCATCGCTGGCGGGAATGACGGCTGCCGTCACCGCGCCGATCGTGGCACTGGCGCTCGATTCGTCATATTCCCCAATGCTGCTCGGTTTCGCGCTGCTTGTCCTTTGGAAGCATCGCGAAAATATCCTTCGCCTGACCGACGGAACCGAGCCACGCGTTGCGTTCAGGAAATCATCCGGCATCTGAGCCTTTGGCGGAACTCCCGGCGTCGGCGACTTTCGGCCGCTCCTGGTCGGCAATCTCGACAGCGCGCCACGGCACCTTGGGTTCGCCAGGATCGAGCTCGAATCCTTTACCGCTTTTCCAGAGCGTCAGTAGAATGACCGCGAGCTTGCGCGCAAGCGCGACCCGCGCCCGCTTCGACCCGGCCCGTCCGCGAAGCGCGAGGTACCAGCGCTTGAGCGCGCAGTCCGGGGCCGTCGTTCCGAAGACCGTGGCAGCCGTCACCAGATGCGTCCTGGTGAGCCTGCTGCCGGATTTCGTGATGCCGCGGGTCCGCGAGACCGCACCGGATTGATATCGCCTCGGGACCAGGCCGAGATAGGCGCCGACATCAGCCGCGGCCCGGAACCGCCCCGGGTCTTCGATCGCGCTGGTGAATGAAAGCGCGCAAATGGGCCCCACGCCCGGCACTCCCATCAGCAGCCGGCAAACCTGATCGGATCTCGCCCTTTTCTTGAGGTCGCGATCGAGCGCGGCCAGATAGGCCCTCAAGCTCTCGCATAGGTCGACGAGCGGTTGGAGATCGCCCTGCAGATCCAGCCCCTCTTCAACCCGCACGGTCGCAAGTTGCTCCCGGACCTGCTTGCGCACACCGCCAGTCGCGTAAACCGCTTTGAACGGCCGACCGTAGAGCGCAAGCCGGGACCGGAGCACATTTTCGGCGGCGACCCGCATCATCACGAGCCTCTTGCGCATCACCAGCAAGCCCCGGAGCTGCTCGCATTCCCTGGTCTTGAGATGGACGTGAGACACGGTATTCCGCCCCACGCGCGCCAGATCCGCGAGACCTCTGGCGTCGCCGGCATCGGTCTTGTTCCGGCGAACGGCGAGAAACTTGCTCGCTTTGCGCGCATCGAACATCACCACCGGAAGCCCCGCGCTCCTGAGTTTTCGGACGATGTGGGTTTGGCTGCCGGCTTCTACGGCGATCAAAGCAATGCGCTCCGCCAGGAATGGCGCCAGGACAGCCTTCAGGGCGCCGAGCTTGGTTTCGCATTCCTGCTCGTGCAGCGGAACGCCATGGCTGTCGACGACGCAGACGCTTGTTCGTGCCAGCCCGAGGTCAAGCCCCACCCAAACTTTGTCTTCGTTCAAATGCCTGTCCCCATCGGTAAGACGACGGACCGGGCACCAGTCCCCTCCCTTTCTTCCAGCCATTCGCAACCATGCGCGTTGCTCGCAACGATCGGCACGCCGCGAACGACCTCGCCCGAAATGGCGGCCCGCTTCGGTTGCCCCTGCCCACCTCCATGGCGGCTTGAACGCATTCCCGATATCGGTGCCGCCACACACCCGAGGGAACGCGGGGCCGCCGCTGCGTTCTGGCCCGCAGCCTGCGTGCCGGTCCGGGAATTGCGGAATTTTTTCGGCGGCCCGGGCGCTGTCTCGTTCGACCTGATTGTTGCGGTGAATCAACGTTTCCGTACGCGCCCGTTCGCCAGGCAGCCCGGGAACAGGTGGCGACTAAAGCGTGGGGCGGCTCGGCTTCGCGCTAGGATCTGGCCTCAAGCGGCCTTTCGTGGCTCCGAAGTCCGGGCCGCCCGGTACGCACTGGGAAATCAGCCGAGCTCCAAACCTACCTGCGAAGTCAAACTTCTGCCTCGTCGGCCGGAGTCGGGGGCGTTTCCGCGGATCCTCCTAATTGAGTTTCACCCTCGT
>DASSOE010000035.1:0-3786 GCA_035700945.1 Sphingomicrobium sp.
TCCACGCCCTTGCTGTAATCGAGCCGGTCGACGCCGACGATCATCACGCGATTGTCCGCGCTTGCGCGCATGCGCGCGGCGGTTTCGCTGGCGACGGGTCCATCGGCGAGCGCTTCGAAATGCGCGGCGTCGATCCCGATCGGGCAGCTGATCAGCCGGACCTCGGCTCCATCGGCGTGAGCAACGCCGTCCGTGACCTGGGTTCCGAGCTCCTCCTCGGCATAGGTGCAAAAGGATTTCAGCCATTCCTCAGTCTGAAACCCGATGACGTCATAAGCGAACATCGACCGGACCAGCTCCTGCGCCTCCGGGAGCGTCGCAAGCAACCGCGGCGGCGGCCACGGAATGTGAAGGAAGAAGCCGATCCGGTTGCGGCAACCACGTCGGCGCAACTCGTGGCCGAGCGGGATCATATGATAATCCTGGACCCAGATCGCGTCGTCAGGCTCGATCAGCGGGAGCACCGTTTCCGCGAAGCGGACATTGGCGCGGTGGTAGCCGCCAGCAAAGTCGCGCTCGAATTCCGCAAGATCGATCCGGTAGTGAAACAGCGGCCACAAAGTGCGGTTCGCGTAACCGTTGTAATATTCGTCAATGTCCTGGTCTTCGAGATCGACGGTGCCCGTCGTGACGCCGTCGACACGGTTGAAATCGATATGTCCCGAAAAGTGGTCGGTCCGCTTGCCCGACCAGCCGAACCATAGTCCACCCGATTCGCGCAGCGCGGCGGTAAGCGCCATCGCAAGCCCGCCGCGCGCCTTCGACAGCTCACCGCTGGCGACTGATACCCGGTTCGAAATGACAATCAGACGACTCACCGGATCGAGCTCCACGGTCTGCTGAGAAGAGCGGCACAATTAATCATTCCGACAAGCGAATATGTTTGCGGATAGTTTCCCCACAATTCTCCCGTGACCGGGTCGATATCTTCCGAAAGCAGCCCCGAAGCGGTGCGGCGATCGAGCATCTCTTCGAACAGGGAACGCGCGTCCGCCGTGCGTCCGACGGCCTGCAGAGCCTCGATCAGCCAGAACGTGCACACGTTGAACGCCGTTTGCGGCATACCGAAATCATCCTCGGTCGCGTATCTGAGCATGTGCGACCCCCGCCGAAGGCTCCGTTCCAACTCGCGCAACGTGCCCTGGAAGCGCTCGTCGTCCGGCCTCAGGAACCGAAGGTCCAGCAGCTGCAGCAGGCTGGCGTCGAGCGTGTCGCCTTCGAAGGTCGCAGACAGCGTCCCTGCCTCGCTTCGCCACGCCGCTTCCTCGATCTTCGCACGGATTTTTACGGCTCGGTCGTTCCAGAATTGCGCGCGATCCGTCACTCCGAGGGATTCAGCGGCATTGCCGAGGCGGTCGCAGGCAGCCCAGCACATCGCCGCCGAATAGGTATGCACCGCCTGTCTCGTCCGCAGCTCCCACAAGCCAGCATCGGGCTTGTCGTGGACCTGCCATGCGAGCTCGCCGACCCTCTCGAGCGACTTGAAGTCCTCGATGCCCGATGGGCGCAGCAGCCGTTGATCGAAGAAGGCTTGCACGCTCGAGAGCACGATTTGGCCGTAGGCATCGTGCTGAACCTGCTCAAAAGCCTGGTTCCCGATCCGCACAGGTCCGAGGCCGCGGTATCCCGGCAGCAGCGGAGCGATACGCTCCTCGAGCCGGGCCTCCCCCGCAACGCCGTAGAGCGGCTGGACCCGCCCTCCCCTGGCGCCGTCAACGAGATTGCCCAGAAATCCGAGATAGGATTCCAGGACATCGAGCGCGCCGAGGCGGTTTAGTGCCTGAACCGTGTAATAGGCGTCACGAATCCAGCAGAAGCGGTAATCCCAATTGCGTTCGGATCCGTCATGCTCGGGAATCGAGGTGGTCAGCGCCGCGACGATCGCGCCCGTCTCTTCATGTTGGCACAGCTTGAGGGTGATGGCGGAGCGGATGACCGCCTCCTGCCATTCGAGCGGAATGGCGAGGCCGCGGACCCATTCGCGCCATTCGGAGATGGTCCGCTGCAGCATGTTCTCGACCGACTCGTGAAGGTCGCCCTCGAAGCTCTCGTCGGGGCCCAGGAAGAAATAGAGCGGCTGTTCGACCCGGAATTCGCGCGCTTCGCTCAGATAGCTGACCGGCGCGTTGGTCGTGAGGCGCATCGGCAGCGCCGTGAACTCGAACCGGAGGTGGTTCGATCCGCCGGGCACGGGCCGGGTCGGGGAGCCCCAGTCCGACGTCGCATCCAGCGTCACTGCAATGCGCGGGCTGCCGGAAAGAGGACGCACGATCCTGACGAATGCCACCGGTCGGTACGGCCGCCCGTTGCCGTAGAAGCGCGGACAGAAGTCGATGATTTCGACGGCGTTGCCGGCGCTGTCGCGCTGAACCGTCCGAAGCACGGGGGTGTTGCGCAAATAGGCCTGCTCGATTTCCGCGCAGTCCTGCAGCCGGATAGACCAGGACCCGCGCTCCGCGTCACTGCCGCCAAGCAAGGACGAGAAGATCGGATCGCCGTCGACCCGCGGCACGCATGCCCAGACGAAGCGCCCGGAGCGATTGATAAGCGCGCTCACCTGGCAATTGCCGATCGGCCAAAGGTCGAGCGAGGTCACGCGCTCTCGCACGCCTCGTCGAGCCACGTGAGAGTCTCGGCGACAGACCCGATGCGATAATTGGCCGAAGTCGGGCGCGGATCGCCGACGAGGATCCCGGCGCCGCCCAAAGCCCGCGCGGCGACGAAAGCCGGCTCGTCCGTCAGGTCGTCGCCGAGGAACAGCGGCCGCGACCCGCGGAAGGGCGGCTCGCTCGCGATCCTGCGCAAGGCATCGCCCTTGTCGGAGCCGCCTGGCCGCAACTCGAGCACCATCTTCCCCGGCTGGATCACGAGCCCCGAGACGCGCGCGGCCTCCGCAATTGCGGTGCGGCATGCCTCCTCCGCAGACGGTGCCCCGCGGAAGTGCAGCGCCACGCCGAGCGGCTTCTCTTCGACCAGCACGCCGGGGTGCTTTCGCGCGAGGCCGCGCAACTCTTCGATCACGGCGTCGAGCGCTTCCGGGCGGTTCCCCGCGCTGATAGTCCTTCCACCGGAGCGCGTCTCAAGGCCATGATGGCCGCCGATCGTCAGTCGAACGGACTTGATCAGCTTCTCGACCTCCGCCGAGTGACGCCCGGTCAATATCGCGATGCGGCCATCGAGCCGGTCGGACAGGCGTTCGAGGAGCCGGCGCAACTCGCTGCTGACGACAATTTCGTCAGGAGTCGGCGCGATCTCCACGAGCGTGCCGTCGAAGTCGAGGAACAGGCTTGCGCCACGCAACAGGTCGCGCGACGGCCGCTCCCCCGGAGCGGTGTTTGGATCCACTGTCATGGCTTGAAGGGTTCAGGTAGCGGGGCGTGGTGGGCGCGGCAAGGATTGAACTTGCGACCCCACCCGTGTGAAGGGTGTGCTCTACCACTGAGCTACGCGCCCGCCGATTTGCGGAAAGCGGCGGATATAGTGCGGTCAGCCGACCTGTCTAGTTACTGGACCGCGTCCTTGAGGACTTTGCCGGGACGGAATTTCGGCTGCGAGCTGGCCTTGATCTGCATCGGCTCGCCGGTCCGAGGATTGCGCCCGATCGACGCCTTCCGGCGAGTGACGGAAAAGTTTCCGAATCCGACCAGCCGCACCTCGTCACCGCGCTTCAAAGCCGAAGTGATCACTTCGAGCATCGTTTCCACCGCCCGCATCGCGTCGTTGCGGCTCAATCCGGCCCGGTCCGCGACGTGGCCAATGAGTTCTTGCTTGTTCATGGGCCCGGCT
>DASSOE010000036.1:0-15931 GCA_035700945.1 Sphingomicrobium sp.
GCTGATGCTCGGCACGGAGGGCTTCAACGTCTATACGACCGATCTTGGCGAAGAGGGTCTCGACCTCGCCAAGCTGTACGATTACGACATCATCCTGCTCGACCTGAACCTGCCCGACATGCACGGTTACGACGTGCTGAAAAAGGTCCGCACCGCGAAGGTGTCGACCCCGGTCCTGATCCTTTCGGGCATCGGCGAGATGGACAGCAAGGTCCGCGCTCTCGGCTTCGGGGCCGACGATTACGTCACCAAGCCGTTCCACCGCGACGAACTGGTCGCGCGAATCCACGCGATCGTGCGCCGCTCCAAGGGTCATTCGCAATCGGTCATCCGCACCGGCAAACTGGCGGTGAACCTCGACGCCAAGACGGTCGAGGTCGACGGCAGCCGTGTGCACCTCACCGGCAAGGAATATGCGATGCTGGAGCTGCTTTCGCTCCGCAAGGGCACGACGCTGACCAAGGAAATGTTCCTCAACCACCTCTACGGCGGCATGGACGAGCCCGAGCTCAAGATCATCGACGTGTTCATCTGCAAGCTCAGGAAGAAGCTGAGCCTGGCTTGCGGCGGCGCCAATTACATCGAAACCGTCTGGGGCCGCGGCTATGTGCTGCGCGATCCGGAAGAAGCGAGCGAGCCCGAGCCGCAGGCGGCGGTCGCTTAGCCTTGCCACGATCGAATTGGAAAGGCGGGGCCGCGATGCCCCGCCTTTTTCTTATCCGCGCGCCGCTCTGCTGAAGAGCCAGGCGGAGAGAAGGAACGGGCTCGAAATCACCGTCGTCGCGATCAGTTCGCGCCAGTGACTGACGTTCGGCTCGTCCGTCACTCCCGCGACAGCGACGACAAAGGCGAGCGCGACCGCCGCGGCGGTTGCAAGCATCGCGATCGCCATGCCGTTCGCCTTGAACCGCGCGGCGACCGACCCCGCGATGCCGACGAGGAGCGCGGCGAAGAACAGTTGGTTGACCGGGTTGTTTTCGCTGCCGACGATTCCGACGGCGAGGTTAGCCCAGGTGATCAGAAACGCCGCCCCGATCGCCGCCGCGACCGCGAGGCGATAAGCCTTGCTCCCACTCAGCCTGACGGCGAGCTCGATCGCGCCGCAGACCAGGGCGAGCATGATCCCCATGACGATGAAATCTTCGCTGCCCCAGTTCACCTCGCTCGTGAACCGCATCGCGACGAAGGGGAGCAGCAAGAGAAGCGCCGCGCCGCCCCACAGGAGCAACGTCCAGCGGCTCCCGTGCCCGCTCTTCATCGTCTGTCCGTCTGTTGCCATTCGTCAATCTCCATGCATCACTGCATCACCGTCTGCACCGGCGATCGGTGAAGGGCATGAGCAAAGGATGAGGTTTCGCTGAAAGATGGTTGAAAGCTTCGCCTTCGATCGGTTCGTGCTGGATCCCGACGACCGGCAGCTGAAGCGCGGCGCTGACGTCGTCGAGCTCAACGGCCGCTACTTCGATGCGCTGGCGCTGCTGGTTCGGGAGCAGGGCAAGCTCGTCACCAAGGACCGCTTCCTCGACGACGTGTGGCGCGGCGTGCCGGTCACCGACGAGGCGCTGACGCAATGCGTGCGGGCGTTGCGGCGCCAGCTCGGCGACGATGCTTCGAAGCCGCGCTTCATCGAAACCGTGCCGAAGCACGGCTATCGATTCATTGCTCCCGTCGAATGCATCGACGCGCCGGCCGCGCAGCCGACCCGGCGCGCGGCCCCTCGCCGTGCGTGGCAGAACAATGTCTTGCTCGGCATCGCGGGCACGATCGGAGGCGGGCTTTCCGGCTTTCTCGGCGGCCTCCTTTATGGGTTCGTCGGCGCTTCGCAGCCGCTCCAGCCAGGCATGGGCGCAGCCTCGGTGCTTCTGGTGCTGCTTTGCGTGACGATCCTGGTCGCGCTGATCGGCGGCGCCGGCGTCGGCTTCGGAATCGCGCTGACCGCGACGCGGCGGCGCTTCGGGCTGTGGTGCGTTGCCGGCGGCGCCGCCGGCGGATTGTTCGTCGGTGCCTGCGTCAAGCTGCTCGGGCTCGACGCGTTCAGCCTGCTGGTCGGTCAGTCGCCGGGCGACATCACCGGCGCATTCGAGGGCCTCGTCCTCGGCGCGGCAACTGGATTGGGCGCGTGGCTCGCAGTGCGGTCGTCGAAGCTCCGGCTGGGAATGGTGCAGGCCGGGCTTTGCGGTGGCCTGGCCGGCCTCGTCATTTCCCTTCTCGGTGGCCGTTTGATGCTCGGGAGCCTGGAGCTGGTGGCGGAACAAGTCCCCGGGTCGCGGCTCCGGCTCGACCACATCAGCCGCCTGTTCGGCGAGCCATCGTTCGGCCCCATCACCCAGACCGTCACGAGCATTCTCGAAGGAGCTTTGTTCGCCGCTGGCGTAGTCGGTGCGATGCTGTTCGCCCGCCGCAATATCGCGAGCGACGCGGAAGCTTAGGCGTCAATCAGGAGACGGCTGCGCGTGCGGCGGGTCGGGAGCGCGATCGCCTTGTTTGCCGGTGCCGGCTCGGCCTCGTCCATCCGCCGCCAGCCGTCGCGCCCGAGCCGCTCGAGCGGCCTGAAGCTGGTCTTGTAGGCCATGCGGTTGGAGCCCTCGACCCAATAGCCGAGATAGACATATGGCAGCCCGGCGCGCGCCGCGCGGACGATATGGTCGAGGATGATGTAGGTCCCGAGACCCTTTCTTGCGTCCGGCCCGACGTCGAAGAAGCTGTAGATCATCGACAGCCCGTCGCTCTGCTGGTCGCTGAGGCAGGCGCCGACGAGCTTCCCGGGCCGGCCGTCCACCGGTGGCTCGCGATATTCGATCACGTAGGTGCGCACCGGCGTTTGTTCGACCATGTCGGCGAAATCGCTCTCGTCCATCTCGGCCATGCCGCCGCCCGGATGCCGGACGGCGAGGTAGCGGCGCAGCAGCGAATATTGCTCGTCCGTCGTCCACGGCTTGCACGCGCTGACCTCGAGGTCGGCGTGACGGCGCAGCAGCTTGCGCTGCGTGGCGCTGGCCTCGAACTCCGCCGCGAGCACGCGCACCGAGATACAGGCTGAGCAATCGATGCAGCTGGGACGGTAGGCAACGGACTGGCTTCGGCGAAAGCCGATGCGGCCGAGCGCCTCGTTCAATTCGCTCGCGTGACGTCCGGTGAGTTCGGTGAATACCTTCCGCTCGACCTTGCCCGGCAGATACGGGCACGGGCTCGGGTTCGTTACGAAGAATTTCGGGAAGCGGAATGGTGCGCTCACTCCCGACCTCACTCCAATGGTTACGCAGCCGTTTATGCGACTGGTAAACGCCGATGAAAAGCCTTCGGACGCGTCAATTTCAACAAACGAGTCTGCGTGTCCTGAAATGGGGCGCTGGTCAGCCCCTCTCCCCTCGGGGGAGAGGGAGGGAGCCGCGAAGCGGCGGAAGGGTGAGGGGTGTGGGGATTAATGACCGCACCACACCCCTCACCCCGCTCGCGCTTCGCGCGAGTCGACCCTCTCCCCTCAAGGGCAGAGGGGCTAATCCAGGTGCGTCCTCTCGACCCTGAAGCCGGCGGCTTCGAGTCGCGCGACGACGTCGTCGATGGTCCGCGCGTCGCGCGCCTCGCATTCGACCTCGATCACTGTGTCCTTGGCGGGCAGCGCGGTGAAGATCCGGCTGTGGCGGATCTCAATGACGTTCGCGCCAGCCTCATAGACCTTGGCCGTGATCGCGGCGAGCGCGCCGGGCTGGTCCTGGACCGCGACTCGAAGCCGCGCGATGCGTCCTTCGCGGACGAGGTCGCGGACGAGGACGTTGGCGAGCAGATGCGTGTCGATGTTGCCGCCGCACAGGATGGTCGCGACCTTCTTGCCGCGGAAGCGCTCGCGATCCGAAAGCATCGCCGCGAGGCCGGCCGCCCCCGCCCCTTCGACCACGGTCTTCTCGATCCCGACCAGCATCGCGACCGCGCGCTCGAGCTCGCGCTCCGGGACCAGCATCACGTCATTGGCATGTTCCTTGAGGATGCGCGACGTGAGCTCGCCGGGCTGCTTGACGGCGATGCCCTCGGCGAGCGTGTCGCCGCCCAAGGCCATGTGGCATCCCTCGATCGCGCATTTCATCGAGGGGTAGAGCTCCGCCTCGACTCCGATCAGCTCGATGTCCGGCTTGATCGCGCGGGACGCGATCGAGACGCCCGACATCAGTCCGCCGCCGCCGATCGGCACGACGATCGTGTCGAGCTCGGGCGCGTCCTCGAGCATTTCGAGCGCGACCGTGCCGGCGCCGGCGATGATCGCGGGATCGTCGAACGGGTGGACGAACACGAAGCCCTTCTCGGCCGCGAGCTCGCGCGCCTTCGCATAGGCGTCGTCGAACATGTTGCCGTGGAGCACGACGGTCGCGCCGTGGCCTTCGGTGTGGGTGACCTTCACCGTCGGCGTGTTCGCCGGCATCACGATGGTCGCGGGAATGCCGAGCCGCTTCGCGTGATAGGCGACGGCCTGCGCGTGGTTGCCCGCGGACGCCGCGATGACTCCGCGCTGGCGCTCCTCCGCGGTCAGCTGAAGCAATTTGTTGAGCGCACCGCGCTCTTTGTAGGCGGCGGTGAACTGGAGGTTCTCGAACTTCAGCCAGACCTCGGCGCCGATGATCTCTGAAAGCGTCTTGCTGACCAGCATCGGCGTGCGGACGACGGCGCCCTTGATCCGCTCGGCTGCGGCGTGGACGTCGTCGATCGTCGGGGGCTGCATCATCGACGCGCGGCCTAGCCCTTCACCGCGGCCGTAACAATGCTAAGCGCTCAGACCATGATGAAGACGCTCCTTGCGCTCGCCGGCGCGCTGCTCGCCTCCGCCGCGCCCGCGGAAATCCTCATCAGCAACGTCAACGGCCTGCAAGTCGGGCCCGACGGAAAGCTGCAGCATTTCGGCGCGCTGCTGATCGACGACAATGGACGAGTCGAGTCGGTCATCAAGGCGCCGCACCCGCGCGTGAAGCGCTACGACCGCATCATCGACGGCGAGGGGAAGACTCTGCTTCCCGGCTTCATCGATGCCCACGGGCATGTGCTCGGGCTCGGGTTCAGCGCACTCCAGATCGGCCTCGTCGGCACGACCTCGCTGGACGATCTCAAGCAGCGGCTGCGCGATTACGCCACCGCTCACCCCGATGCGCGATGGATCGTCGGGCGCGGATGGAATCAGGAGCTTTGGCCGGACAAGCGCTTTCCAACCGCTGCCGACCTCGATTCCGTCGTCAGCGATCGTCCGGTGGTGCTCGAGCGCGTCGACGGCCACGCGATCGTCGTCAACAGCGCCGCGATGAAGGCGGCGGGAGTCACGGCGGAGACCAAGGCGCCCCCGGGGGGTCGGATCGAGAACGGCCTGTTCGTGGACGCCGCGACGGACCTCATCAACAAGGCCGTTCCGCCCGCGACCGACGCCGAGTTCGACCAGGCGCTCGCCAAGGCGCAGGACATCTTGCTCAGCAACGGCGTGACCGGTGTCGGCTCGATGAGCACCGCGCTCGCCGACTGGAATGCCATGCGCCGAGCCGGGGACGCCGGCCGACTCTCCGTCCGCTTCATGGTCTATGCGGACGAGCTCAAGCTGCTGAAGGACGTTCCGCAGCCGACTGTGTGGATGTACGGCGACCGGCTGCGCATGGTCGGCGTGAAATTCTACGATGACGGCGCGCTGGGGTCGCGCGGCGCGTGGCTCAAGCAGCCTTATGCCGACAAGCCGGGCTCGACCGGCCTGCAATTCCATTCGGACGCCGAGCTGCGAGCCCTCGCCGACAGCGCGGCCTCGCGCGGCTTCCAGCTGGCGATCCACGCGATCGGCGACGCCGCCAACGCGCAGGTGATCGGCACCTACGAATGGCTGAACGGCAAGTACGGAACGGACCGCCGCTGGCGCATCGAGCATGCGCAGGTCGTCGATTGCGCCGACCTGCCGCGGATCGGCGCGGCGCACATCATCGGCTCGATGCAGCCGACCCACCAAACGAGCGACCGGCTGATGGCGGAGAAAAGGCTCGATCCGGCGCGGCTCAAATGCGCCTATGCGTGGCAATCGATGCTGCGAACCGGCGCACGCCTTGCGTTCGGCACGGATTTCCCGGTGGAATCGCCCAACCCCTTCCCCGGCCTGTCGGCCGCGATCAGCCGGCAGGATGCAAATGGGCAACCGCCCGGCGGCTGGTACCCAGCCGAGCGGCTGACGTTCGAGCAGGCGCTGAACGCCTACACGCGCGGCGCGGCTTACGCCGGGTTCGCAGAGGACCGGATCGGCGCGCTCGAGCCGGGCAAGTGGGCGGATTTCGTGATCGTCGACCGGGACCCGATCAAGGTGAACCCGCAGGAGCTCGCGCGAACACAGGTGCTGGAAACGTGGGTGGCGGGGAAGAAGGTGTTCAGCCAGGAACCTGCCGCTGCACCGACTGAGCGCGGGAAATGAGCATCGCCGGGGTGAGCACCTGCGGCAGCTGCTCGGGGCGTGTCATTCCGGGCGCGTACCAGAGGTAGAGCGGGACGCCGGCGCGGCCCTGCGCCTCGAGGAAGCGCGTGATCGCCGGATCGCCGTTCGTCCAGTCGCCGGCGAGCACCTTCACGTCCGCCTTGCGGAACGCGTCGCGGACCTCGTCGCGATCGATCGCCGTCGCCTCGTTGACCTTGCAGGTCAGGCACCAGTCCGCGGTGAAATAGACGAAGACCGGGTGGCCGTGCTCGACGTAGCTGGCGGCGCGTGCCTCGGTCCATGGCTCGGCGCCGGCAACCCGAGCGGTTTGGGGTGATGGCTGCGGAACGACCACGATCATAACCGCGGCAAGCGCCAGCGCTGCCGGGACCGCCCAGATGACCGAATGCCCATAAAGCTGCCGCTGCCTGGCGCCGAACAGCAAGAGGAGCAGGCCGAGCGTCGCCGCGAGCCCAAGCATCAGCGCGACAGTGCCCGCTTGCCGGTAGAGCAGCCAGAGGGCGGCAATGGCCGTTGTGCCCATTGGAATTGCGAGGAACCGCTGTAGCCGGCGCATCCACGGTCCAGGCTTCGGCAGGCGCTTGCGAAGCGCGGGGATGAACGCGACCGCCACGAATGGCAGCGCGAGTCCGAGCCCGAGCGCCGCGAAGACGAGAACGGCGCCTGCCGCCGGGAGCAGCAGCGCCGTGCCTAGGGCGATGCCGAGGAACGGTCCTGCGCACGGCGTCGCGACGAACGCGGCCAGCACGCCTGTACCGAAACTGCCTGCCGGCTGGGCGCGGCCGCCGAGCACCGGAAGTTCGAACAGGCCGAGCAGGTTGGCGGTGATCGCGACGGCAAGCAGCAGCAGCAGCATGATCGTGCGCGGGTCCTGGAGCTGGAACGCCCACCCGACTTCCGAGCCCGCGGCGCGGATCGCGAGCAACACGGCGCCGAGCGCCCCTGTGCCGACGATTGCTCCGATTGTGTAGGCGAGCGCGTCGGATTTTGCGTGCTCCGCCTCTCCGCCCGCCCGGGAGAGATGGAGTGCCTTCAGCGCAAGGATCGGAAACACACACGGCATCAGGTTGAGAAGGATGCCGCCGGCGATGGCACCGAGCACCGCCCACAGCACCGCCGTCCAGCCGAGGCCGCCGATCGGTGTGCCCGCGGGCACCGGGCCCGGCACCGCCTTGAACTGCAGCCCGCGCCCGTCGCCGAGCGCGATGACGCCTGCGAATTCCTTCGGCGCGGCGCCCTTGCGCTGGAGTTCGGCGATGAGCGTGTCCCCCGCACGGCTGAACTGCTGCTTCGCCTCATAATCGACTGGTCCATCGGTCGCAGGGAAGAGATAGGGTTGACCGACTTCGACGCTCGCGGGCAGCGGAATGGCGACCCGCAGCTTGTCGCCCGCGACCTCAAAATGGGCGTCGCTCGCGAGCGGCTGCGGAAGCGCCTGCCGCCAGGCGTCGAACTGCGCCCGGTTCGGGGTACCCGTGCCGGTCGGCAGGTCGAGGGAAAGCTCGCCCTGCTCGGGCACGCAAATCTTGTCGGTGCAGGCGAGCCAGCGTGCATTGGCGCGGATCGGGATCGTGCCGCTGCCATCCGGCGGCACTTTCAACCGCACGAGCACGGCATAATCCTGCTCGTAGACGTAGTTCATAAGGTTCGCGATCTCGAGCCGCGTCGGCACCGGGTAGCGGAGCGGGCCGACCGAGAAGCCCTTCGGCAGCTGCCACTGCACGTCCATCGGCAGGCCGGCGTCGCCCGGGTTCAGCCAATAGCCGTGCCAGCCCGGCGCCGGCCGCATGTGGATCGCAAGCTCGACCTCCCCGCCCGGCGGCGCGGGTCCTTCGGCGACCAGCTCCGGCGTAATGTTCTGCGCCTGCGCGATCGCGGGAAGGAACAGGAGCCCGATGAGGATCAGTAGTCGGCGAAGCATTATGGGATGCTCTAGACGAATGCTGTTCCCCGGCGAAGGCCGGGGTCCAGGAGCCCTGAAGGGCTTTTCTTCGAACGCTTGACCGGCTTCGCCGGCCTAGGCCCCGGCCTTCGCCGGGGAACCCTATTCCAGATTGGGCCGAAGCCAGCGCTCGGCCTGCTCCACCGACACGCCGCGACGCCCCGCATATTCCTCGAGCTGGTCGCGGCCGATCTTGGCGACGCCGAAATAGTTGCTGTCGCGGTGGCCGAAGTAGAATCCGGACACCGCGGAGGTTGGCAGCATCGCGAAATTCTCGGTCAGGACCACTTCGCCGGGATTGCCGCCAAGCATCTTGAACAATACCGGCTTGAGGCTGTGGTCCGGGCACGCCGGATAGCCGGGCGCGGGGCGAATGCCGTGATATTTCTCGCGGATAACCTGCTCGTTCGAGAGATGCTCGTCGGCATAGCCCCACAGCCGGTTCCGGACCTGCCCGTGAAGCACCTCGGCGAAGCTCTCCGCGAGCCGGTCGGCGAGCGCTTTCAGGAGAATGTCGTCATAATCGTTGACGGTCTGCTTGAAGCGTTCGAGGTGGGGCTCGAGCCCGTGGATGCCAACCGCGAAGCCGCCGATCCAGTCCTCGCCTTCGGGCGAGATGAAATCCGCGAGGCACATGTTCGGGCGGCCCTCGCGCTTCCTCACCTGCTGGCGGAGCATCGGGACGCGAGTCCAGTCGTTGCCCGCGAGCACGAGGATGTCGTCGGCCTCGCGCTTGCAGCGCCACAGGCCGACGGTCGCCTTGGGCGTGACCCAGCGCTCGGCGATGAGCTGGTCGAGCATCGCTTGCGCGTCGTTGAACAGGCTCGTCGCGCTTTCGCCGACGATGGGATCGTCGAGGATCGAGGGATAGGTGCCGGCCAGCTCCCACGCGCGGAAGAAGGGCGTCCAGTCGATCGACGTCTTGAGGTCCTTGAGCGGCCATTCGCCGAAATGGTGGAGACCGGGGTAGGCGGGCGGCGGCGCCTTCCCCGTCGGATCGTAGGGGAACGCGTTGGCGCGCGCTTCCTCGAGGGTCGCGAGGTCCTTCGGCCCGCTGCGCTCACGCGACTTGCGGAGCTTGTCGTAATCCTCCGCGGTGTTGGCGATCAGCGGCTCGCGCTGCGTATCGGAGACCAGGGACGACGCGACGCCGACCGCGCGGCTGGCGTCGAGCACGTGGATCACAGGACCTTCGTAGGCGGGATCGATTCGCAGCGCCGTGTGCGCCTTGCTGGTCGTCGCGCCGCCGATCAGCAGCGGCGTGGTGAGGCCGAGCCGCTGCATCTCGCCCGCGACGGTCACCATCTCGTCGAGCGACGGCGTGATCAGGCCCGACAGTCCGATCATGTCGGCATTGTTGTCGTTCGCGCATTGCAGGATGTCCTGCCACGGGACCATCACGCCGAGGTCGATGACCTCGAAGCCGTTGCACTGCAGGACGACGCCGACGATGTTCTTGCCGATGTCGTGGACATCGCCCTTGACGGTGGCCATGACGATCCGGCCCTTGCCCTGGGTCACGCCCTTTTCTTCCTTCTCCTTCTCGATGAACGGGAAAAGGTAGGCGACGGCGCGCTTCATCACGCGCGCGGATTTCACCACCTGCGGAAGGAACATCTTGCCGCTGCCGAACAGGTCGCCCACGACGTTCATGCCGTCCATCAGCGGCCCTTCGATGACCTCGATCGGCCGGTCGAATTGCTGCCGCGCTTCCTCGGTGTCGTCGATGATGTGCGCGTCGATCCCCTTGACCAGCGCGTAGGACAGCCGCTCCGCGACGGGCAGCGAGCGCCACTCGGCGGCAGCTTTCTCGGCGGCGGGATCGACGTCCTTGTACCTCTCGGCGAGCGCGATCAGCCGCTCCGTGGCATCGTCGCGGCGGTCGAAGATCACGTCCTCGCACGCCTCGCGAAGCTCCGGGTCGATCTGGTCGTAAACGTCGAGCTGGCCCGCGTTGACGATGCCCATGTCCATGCCGGCGGGGATCGCGTGGTAGAGGAACACGCTGTGCATCGCCCGGCGCACGGGCTCGTTGCCGCGGAACGAGAAGCTGAGGTTGGAAAGGCCGCCGCTGATGTGCGTCCCGGGGCAGCGGGCGCGGATCTCGCGCGCCGCCTCGATGAAGTCGATCGCATAACGCCGGTGCTCGTCGATGCCCGTGGCGATCGCGAAGATGTTTGGGTCGAACACGATGTCGCCGGCGTCGGTGCCGTCTGCCGTCAGCAGCTGGTAGGCCCGCTCGCAGATCGACACCTTACGCTCGGCGGTGTCGGCCTGGCCGACCTCGTCGAACGCCATCACCACAACCGCGGCGCCATAGGCGCGGCACTTGCGCGCGAGCTCGAGGAACGGCCCCTCGCCTTCCTTCATGCTGATCGAATTGACGATCGGCTTGCCCGAGACGCATTTGAGGCCGGCCTCGATCACGCTCCACTTCGAGCTGTCGATCATCACCGGAACGCGGGCGATGTCGGGCTCGGCGGCGATGCGCTTGAGGAAGATCGTCATCGCCTGCTCGGAGTCGAGCAACGCCTCGTCCATGTTGATGTCGACGATCTGCGCGCCGTTCTCGACCTGGTCGCGGGCGACCTCGACCGCGGCGTCATAGTCGCCGGCGAGGATCAGCTTCTTGAAGCGCGCCGAGCCGGTGACGTTGCAGCGCTCGCCGATGTTGACGAAGCGCGCGCCCGCAGAAGCGATGTCGGGGACAGTCCCCTCGGGGACTGTCCCCTTGGCAGTCACCTCGTTCACGCAGCGATCACCATGGGTTCCAGGCCGGCGAGCAGGGTGCCGGAGCGTACGGCCGGGACGGTGCGCGGCGTGCAATCACGCACCGCCCCGGCGATGGCGGCGATGTGCGAGGGAGTCGTCCCGCAGCAGCCGCCGACGATATTCACTAACCTGCTTTCGGCCCACTCGCGAACTTGCGCGGCGGTATGCTCCGCCGCTTCGTCATATTCTCCGAGCTCGTTGGGCAGGCCCGCGTTGGGATAGGCCATGACCAGCGTGTCTGCGGTCGCCGCCAGCGCAGAGAGGTGCGGGCGGAGCTGCGCGGCGCCGAACGAGCAGTTGAGCCCGATCGTGACCGGCCTCGCGTGACGCACCGAGGCCCAGAATGCCTCCACCGTGTGGCCGGAGAGGTTGCGGCCCGAAAGGTCCGTCAGAGTCATCGAGATCATCAGCGGAAGCGCGCGGCCGAGCGTCTGCTCTGCCTCCAGCGTCGCCATGATCGCGGCCTTGGCGTTCAGCGTGTCAAAGATCGTCTCGATCAGGATGAAATCGACGCCGCCTTCGACGAGCGCGTCAATCTGCTCGCGATAGACCGCCTTCACTTCGTCGAAATCGACTTCGCGGAAGGCGGGATCGTTGACGTTGGGCGACAGCGACAGGGTCTTGTTGGTGGGGCCGAGAGCACCGGCCACCCAGCGCCGCTTGCCGTCGCGATCCGCAATCTCGCGAGTGATCCGCGCGGCCGCCACGTTGATATCGCGGACGAAGCTTTCGGCGCCATAATCGGACTGGGAAATGGCGTTCGCGTTGAACGTGTTGGTTGCAAGGATTTCCGCGCCCGCATCGGCGAAGCTCTCGCAGATCGAGCGAACGATTTCCGGCTTCGTGATGTTGAGCAGGTCGTTGTTGCCGCGCTGGTCCTTCACGAGGTCGAGGCCGCCGCGATAATCTTCGGACTTGAGCCGGTGCTGCTGGATCAGCGTTCCGTACGCACCATCCTTGATGATGACGCGCCTTGCCGCTTCGGCGCGGAGACTGTCGGCAGGATTCATGGGGCGATTTCCCTTTGCGGCCGCGCCCCGAGCAGATGACAGATGGCGTAGCTGAGCTCGGCGCGGTTGAGCGTGTAGAAATGGAAGTTGCGCACCCCGCCCGCATAGAGCTGGCCGCACAGCTCGGCGGCGACGGTGGCGGCGATCAGCTGGCGCGCCGCCGGCAGGTCGTCGAGCCCTTCAAACAGGCCGTTGAGCCAGTCCGGAATGCTGGCGCCGCACATTTCGGCGAAGCGGCGCGTCTGCGCGACGTTGGAGATGGGAAGGATTCCAGGGACGATTTCGACATCGATCCCGGCGGCCGCCGCTTCATCCCGGAACCGCATGAAGCAGTCGGGCGAAAAGAAGAATTGCGTGATCGCGCGGCTCGCGCCGGCGTCGACCTTGCGCTTGAGGTTCTCGAGGTCGAACGCGCGCGTCGATGAATCCGGATGCACTTCGGGATAAGCGGCGACGGAGATGTCGAACGGAGCAACCTGCATGAGCCCCGCGACCAGGTCGGCGGCGTCGCGATAGCCGCCGGGGTGCGGCGCGAACTTCGTACCCGCTTCCGGCGGATCGCCGCGCAGCGCGACGATGTGGCGGACACCGAGGTCCCAGTATGCCCGGGCGATTCCATCGACCTCCTCGCGCGTGGCGGCGACACAGGTGAGGTGCGCCGCGGGGGTGAGTCCGGTCTCCTTGAGGATCCGCTCGACGGTCGCGTGGGTCCGTTCCCGCGTGGAGCCGCCGGCGCCGTACGTCACGGACACGAAATGCGGGTGCAGCGGCTCGAGAGTCTTGATCGACTCCCACAGGTTCTGCTCCATCTTCTCGCTCCTGGGCGGGAAGAATTCGAAGCTGACCGCGATGTCGCCGCGCGCCTCGGCGAACAGGGGCTGGTGTCGGCTGAGGCAGTCGAACGCGTTCACGCCGCCCTCCGCTGCGACAGCGGCGCCTTCACGCCGCGCCACAGGGTGACCGTGAGCTCGCCGCCCCGGAGGTGCCGGACCTGGTCGACTTCGAGCCCGGCGGAGGCGAACCAGCCGGCCATCACCTCATC
The DNA here is from genome assembly GCA_035700945.1 of Sphingomicrobium sp. GTDB lineage: Bacteria > Pseudomonadota > Alphaproteobacteria > Sphingomonadales > Sphingomonadaceae > Sphingomicrobium. The sequence goes on from DASSOE010000036.1 coordinate 13,206, forward strand.
CTCGAAGCCGAGGCGGATGTGGGCGTCGCGGTCGCGCAGTTCCTCGCGCTCGTGCGCGGCGAAATCGACGACCAGCAAGGTGCCGCCGGGCGCAAGCACGCGCGCCGCCTCGGCGATCGCAGCAGCGGGCGAATGGGCATAGTGGAGCACCTGGTGGATCACGACCGTATCGGCGCTGTGGTCGCCGAGCGGCAGCGCGTACATGTCGCCCTGGCGCAGGCTCGAGGCGATGCCCGCCGCTTCGAGCTTCACCCGCGCGACGCGCAGCATGTCCGACGAGCGGTCGATGCCGATCGACTGCGTCGCGCGCGGACCGAACAGCTCGATCATTCGGCCGGTGCCGGTGCCGATGTCGACGAGGCAGCCGAGCGCACGCTTGCCGAGCGCGCGGTCGATCGCCGCCTCGACCTCGCTCTCGGCGACGTGGAGCGAACGGATTCGGTCCCACACTTCGGCGTGCCCGGCAAAATAGAGGTTCGCGGCTTCGGCGCGCTCAGCGCGGATGGTTTCGATGCGCGCGGCGTCCGAGGCGAACAAAGCGTTCGTCGCCGGATCGGCCCAGGCGTCGATGAGCGCGAACATCGGCTCGACTCGCTCCGCTCCGGCGAGCGTCAGGAACACCCAGCTGCCTTCCTTGCGCCGCTCGAGCACGCCGGCGTCGGCGAGGATCTTGAGATGCCGCGACACCCGCGGCTGACTCTGGCCGAGCACTTGCGCCAGTTCGCCGACGGAGAGCTCCATCAGCCGCAGAAGCACGACAATCCTCAGCCGCGTCGGATCGGCGAGTGCCTGGAATCGGTCGGCAAGTGGAAGCGCGGCAGTCACGGAGATAACGATATAAAGATATCTTTATATGGTCAAATCATCCTGCTAAAATAATCTCTTGTGCGTCGGTAGGGATTAAAGCTATTGCCGCGCATCTGGCCTGAACGACTCGCACGGGCAGGCCCGGGTGGTGCTCACCCCAGGGGCACATTTGAAGGGAGTGGAACGATCATGAAGAAAGTTGCCATTGTGACCGTTGCGGTCCTCGCGCTTGGCCTCGCCGCGTGCAACAAGTCGGACGCCGGCAACAACGCCGCGAACGAGACGGCCGTCGAGAACAACGCCGAGTACGACGTCAACGCCGCGACCAACGATTCGGTCAACGCCGCCGACGCCGCGCTCAACGCCGCGAGCAACTCGGTCGAGAACACCGGCGAGGCGATCGAGAACGCGCAGGACGCCGTCCAGAACGCCGCCGAGAACCAGTAAGCTTCTCCAAAGCGACTAGAGGAAGGGCCGCTCTCCCAGGAGCGGCCCTTTTTTTATGTCCGGCCGAAGTGTTACTCAGGCCGGGTGAAACCTGCTTTCCTCGCCGTCCTTCTCCTCGCGGCCGCTTGCCGCAAGGACGAGCCGCCCGCGCCGACGCCCGAGCAATCCGATCAGCTCAACGAGGCCGAGGGCATGCTCAACGACATGGCCCGGAACGAAGAAGGGCCCGAAGCTAACGCCCCGAGCCCTTCGAAGTAGATGAGGCACAGTCCCTGACGAGGGACTGTGCCTTTGTGCGCGGGACTTAGAAGTCCATTCCGCCCATTCCACCCATGCCGCCGCCGGCCATCGCCGGAGCCGGCTTGTCGTCCGGCGCCTCGGCAATCGTGGCCTCGGTGGTGATCAGCAGTCCGGCGACCGAAGCCGCATCCTGCAGCGCCGCGCGCACGACCTTGGTCGGGTCAATCACGCCCGACTTGACGAGGTTCTCATACTCCTCGCTCTGGGCGTTGAAGCCGAGCGTCGGGTCGTTGCCGTCGATCAGCTTGCCCGCGACCACAGCGCCGTCGTGTCCCGCGTTCTCGGCGATCTGACGAAGCGGCGACTGAAGCGCCTTGCGGATGATGTCGATGCCGCGGGTCTGGTCGTCGTTCTCGCCCTTCAGGCCCTCGAGCGTCTTGGTCGCGTAGAGAAGCGCGGTACCGCCGCCGGGAACGATGCCTTCCTCGACCGCGGCGCGGGTCGCGTGGAGCGCGTCGTCGACGCGGTCCTTGCGCTCCTTGACCTCGACCTCGGACGCGCCGCCGACCTTGATCACCGCGACGCCGCCGGCGAGCTTCGCCAGCCGCTCCTGCAGCTTCTCACGGTCATAGTCGGAGGTCGTGGTCTCGATTTGCTGGCGGATCGCGCCGACCCGGCCCTCGATATTTTCGCGGGTGCCGGCGCCATCGACGAGCGTCGTATTATCCTTGTCGATGGTGACGCGCTTGGCCTGGCCGAGCATGTTCAGCGTGACATTCTCGAGCTTGATGCCGAGATCCTCGCTGATCATCTCGCCGCCGGTGAGGATCGCGATGTCCTCGAGCATCGCCTTGCGGCGGTCGCCGAAGCCCGGCGCCTTGACGGCCGCGACCTTGAGGCCGCCGCGGAGCTTGTTGACGACCAGGGTCGCAAGCGCCTCGCCCTCGATGTCCTCGGCGATGATCAGCAGCGGACGGCCGCTCTGCACGACCGCCTCGAGGATCGGAAGCATCGCCTGCAGGTTGGAGAGCTTCTTCTCATGGATGAGAATGTACGGGTCGGTCAGCTCGACCTGCATCTTCTCAGGGTTCGTGATGAAATAAGGCGAGAGATAGCCGCGGTCGAACTGCATGCCCTCGACGACATCGAGCTCGAACTCGAGGCCCTTGGCCTCTTCGACCGTGATCACGCCTTCCTTGCCGACCTTCTCCATCGCCTCGGCGATCTTCTCG
>DASSOE010000037.1:0-5475 GCA_035700945.1 Sphingomicrobium sp.
CGGACGACCTCGATCCGCGACGCGAGGTCGGCGTTGAGCAGCTCGAACCGCGGCGCACCGCCCGAGGCGGGATCGTTGATCCTGATCCCGTCCACGAACAACAAGCTGTGGTTCGCCTCGGCACCGCGAATCCTGACTTCCGTGAGCGATCCCGCGGGCCCGGCGCTGGTGATCGCTGCGGAAGGGGTCAGGCGAAGCAGACCGACGACCAGAGGCTCGTCGAGCCGTTCGATCAACTGCCGGTCGATGATGGTGACGCTGGCCGCGGTTCCAGCCTGCTTCTGCGGCATGCGCGACGCGGTGATCACGATCGGGCTGGTGTCGATGGGCAATACGGGCATGGGAATCCTCCCTGTTGACGAACCTGTCGTCACGGAAGGGTTGCGCCGCATCGAGGCAGCGCCCGCCCACGCCCCCGCGGCTGGTCCCGGCCGGGGAAACGGACGACCGATCAAGGCAGGTTCCCGGCTCTGCCGGCCAGGATCATGGAAACCCCGCCGGCGTCACGGTTGCGGGCACAGCGCCGGAATTGCACCGGCTTCCCTTTGAACCGCCCCCGGCCAGCCGAAGCCCGGACTTGTCCGGGGCGAAGGTTGGTGGGCGGCACCCTGATCGCGGGATCGTTGCTACTTCGCGCTTTGATGGACTGTCAAATTGCTGCTGCCGCCGCTATTGGGAGCGCATGACCAGCAATCATGCCCGCCTTGCCGTCCTCCTCTGCGCGATTGCCGGAGCCGCCGCGCTTCGACTCGTCCCGCACCCGTCCAATTTCTCCCCGATCGACGCGATGGCGCTGTTCAGCGGCGCCTATCTCGGCAGGCGCGGAATTGCGTTCGTCGCGCCGCTTGCGGCACTCCTGCTGAGCGACCTCGTGCTGGGCTTCTACCACGGCATGGCGACGGTCTATGCGACGGTCGCCCTGATCGTCGCCATCGGATGGTGGGTCTCGTCGCGCCGCACCCCGTCACGCATCGCCGCGGCAGCGATCGCGAGCTCGGTGGTATTCTTCGTGATCACCAACTTGGGAATGTGGCTGTTCAGCGGCTTCTACCCGCTCACGCCCGCCGGCCTCGCCGCCTGCTACGTTGCTGCAATCCCGTTCTTCCAGAACACCGTCGCCGGCGACCTCTTCTATGCCGCGCTGCTGTTCGGCGGCTTCGCGCTGGGGCAGCGGTACGTGCCGCAGCTAAGGGCACCGGAACCGCAGCCCGCCTGATTATTGCCAATCCGGCACTCAGCGGATAAGGCGCGCGCTCAACTTGCGCCGCTGGTCGGAAACCAGCAGCTAAGCCAAGGAAAAATCAGATGAAGTCCGGTACCCACCCCGATTATCACATGATCACCGTCGAAATGACCGACGGGTTCAAGTTCCAGACCCGGTCGACCTGGGGCAAGGAAGGCGACACCCTCCACCTCGAGATCGATCCGAAGGTGCACCCGGCGTGGACCGGCGGGACGCGCCAGGTCCAGGAAGGCGGCCAGGTCGCGCGCTTCAACAAGCGCTTTGGCGGCCTCACGCTCGGCAAGAAATAAGCTCAACGCTTCGATGATCGGTACGCATCGCTCGGCTCCGACGCTGGAGACCGAGCGATTGCGGCTGCGTGCGTGGCGCAAGGACGATTTCCGGCCGTACCACGCGATCCTCCGGCAACCCGCCGTCTATCGGCACTTCGGCCCCGAACCGATGGGGGAAGAGGAATGCTGGCGGCGGCTGGCCGCTGCGGTCGGCATGTGGGGCCTCCTCGGTTTCGGCGGTTGGGCGGTGGTTGGCAAGTCGGACGACAAGCTCGTCGGCATGTTGAGCTTGTTCAACGCGTGGCGTGCCCTCGAACCCGTTTTCGGAGAGGAGCCGGAGATGGGCTGGATATTTTCGCAGGAAGTGCACGGTCAGGGAATGGCCGGTGAGGCGTGCCGCGCGGTCCTTCAGTGGGCCGAAGCCAATTTAGCGCCGACGCCGATCTGGGCGATCATCGCACCGGCGAACGGACCGTCATTGCGGCTTGCGGACAAGCTGGGGTTCGAGCGGGTCGGCGACACGACCTATCATGACGATCCAACAATCGTGCTGAAGCGTCCGGCCTGGGCCTGATTACCAGCCGCCGCCACCGCCACCGCCACCGCCGCCGCCGGAAGAGCCGCCACCGCTTGAGCCGGGTGAGCTCGATGCCGAGCCAACCGCGCTCGACAGGGACGAGCCGACGCTGTCGACGAAGCCGCCGGGATTGCTCCACGGGCTGCTCGACCCCGAATACCAGGCGAAAGTCTGCTGCCCCTGTGCGGCGGCTGCGGCGAGCACTCCCTCGAACCGTTCCGCCCAGCGGTTCTCCACCCCGAGCGCGATCGCATAGGGGAGATATTTCTCGAACAGCTCGGGCGTGTCCGTGGGCGGGGTCATCCGATCCAGCCGCTCACCCTCTGCGATCGTGAGATATTGTTTGAAGCCGGCGATATCGTCGAGAACCTTGCGGCCGTCCCTGGTCGGTGCCGCGATCCACCAGAAAGCCGAGAGCACGATCGGCGCGGCGAGGAGCGGAAGGACGAGCGGCAACCACCAGCCGCTGTTCAGCGCAGCGCTCAGCACCGGCATTCCGACGGCGAAGGCGATTCCCAACGCGGCCAGCCCGACGATCGTCAGCAGGCATTTGCCGACCGTCGAGTCATGGAAGCCGAGCCACAGCAGCGCGGTCACCAGGAGGCTGCCGATGACGACGCCGATCTGCCACATGACGGCGCCGTAGGTCGCAGCCGCAACCGCTGCACAAGTGATCCAGAACAAGGCGGCGAACAGCAGCAGGCCCGCGGCCGCCCAGCCGAGATTGCGCTTGAACAGCTTGCCTTCGTAGCGACTCTTCAGAACCGCCTCCAGGCTGCTCTTCGCACTCTGGAAAGTCTTGTAGTTCTTCTGCTCCATCAGGATCGATTCGCCGGTCATGCAAAGCTCACGCAGCGCGGCTTGCTCTTCCTCGGGCAGGGGGTTGTCGGACACGAGGCGCTCGATCCTGACCTTGGTGCTGGAGAACCAGCCGGGATCTTCCTCGCTCATGCGGATGTGCCCGCGCACCCCCATGTCGACGAGCGCGGCGGCGAACGTGCGGTTGTCCGCGCCCATCTTGGTCACGTAGCGCATGCCTGCGGGCGTGAGGTCGTCGGGCGGCGAGAAGATCGGCACGACCGTGCCCGGACGCGGATCGCGGCCGGCGCGCTTCCACGCGACATAATAGAACGCACACAGGCCGATGAGGCTGAGCAGGCCGAGCAGGGGAGGACCGTAATCCGCCAGCGCTTCGACAGCGCGGCTCCCCGAGGACGGCTCGGCGACCACCCCTTTCGGGAACGCCACGGCGATCGTGAGCCCTTCATAAGCCTCCAGCGGGCGGGTGGTGCGAAACGTGATATCGCCCGGCTTCTCTTCGACGACCTCGGCCTCGGACCCGGTCGATCCTTGCGGGCCGGTGTAGACGGCGCGCTTTCCGAACCTGACCGGCTCCGGAAGCCTGACGCGCGCCCAGGCTTCGTCGATCGGGAACACCCATTTGTTGCCGGTGACGTTCCAGTAAAGCTCGTCGAAGTCGCGGAAGCGGCCGATCTCGCGCGTGGCGCGGTAGCGAATCACATATTCGTGCTCGCCCTCGGCGACCTCGACATCTGGATCGCCGAGCTTGATCCGCACGCCGTCGCCGGCAGGCTCGACAGAAGCGTCGACCGGCATCCCGTCGAGTGTCGCGCCGCGAAAGGTAAAGCCGACATGGAATTGCGTGCCGTGCGGGCCGCGGTAGCGGGTCGGGAAGTCGCGATAGATGCCATGGACGATGCGGACATGCTCGGCGTTGACGTCGATCGTCTCCGTGACCTCGATCGAGCTGTCCTTCTGAATGCGGACGTCGCTGGAATAGCGGGTGATTCGCTCGTCCGCATGAGCAGGCGCGGCGCAAAGCAGCAGGGCAGCGGTGAGCGCAAGGGACAGTCCCTCGAGCAGGGACTGTCCCTTCTTCACTCGGAGTCTCATCAGGCCGCCGGACGGGCGAACGACACTTTCGGCGCGCTTTGGATCTCGGGATCCTCGTCCTGGTAGAAAGGCTCCTCGGCGAATCCCATCGGGCGCGCGATCAGCACCGGCGGGAAGCTCTGGATGGTGGAATTAAGGTCGCGGACCGTGGCATTGTAGTAGCGCCGCGCCCCCTGCAGCTCGGTCTCTATGTTGGCGAGTTGGTCCTGCAGCTGGAGGAAGTTGGTGTTCGCCTTGAGCTCCGGATAGGCCTCGGCGACCGCGAAGAGGCGGCCGAGAACGCCCGTCATTTGCGCGTCGGCTTGCGCCGCCGCTTCGACGCTGCCCGCATTCACCGTCGCTGCGCGAGCGCGGGTGACCTCATCGAACACCTCGCGCTCGTGCGTTGCGTAACCCTGAACGCTCTCGACAAGGTTGGGGATGAGGTCGGCGCGGCGGCGAAGCTGCACCGTGATCCCGCTGAACGCTTCCTTCACCAGCGCCCGCAGCCGCACCAGCTGGTTGTAAATGACGACGACATAGAAAAGCGCGAGGACGACAAGTCCGAGGACGACCCAGCCGATCATGATTCTTCCCCCGATAGTCCACCGCCGAACATAAGGGGTGTTACAGCCGTTCGCTAGAAGGCACTCAGCCCCGTGATCGCACGCCCCATGATCAGCGCGTGGACATCGTGCGTGCCCTCGTAGGTGTTGACCGTCTCGAGATTGGCGGCGTGGCGCATCACCTGGAACTCGGCCGAGATTCCGTTGCCGCCGTGCATGTCGCGCGCGATGCGGGCGATGTCGAGCGCCTTGCCGCAATTGTTGCGCTTGATCAGGCTGATTGCCTCGGGGACGAGTTCGCCGGCCTCGAGCCTGCGGCCGACCCGAAGTGCCGCCTGCAAACCGAGCGTGATCTCGGTTGCCATGTTGGCGAGCTTCAGCTGCACGAGTTGGTTGGCGGCGAGCGGCCTGCCGAACTGCTTGCGGTCGAGCGTATATTCGCGCGCGGCGGCGTAGCAATATTCCGCCGCGCCCATCGATCCCCAGGCGATCCCGTAGCGCGCGCGGTTGAGGCAGCCGAACGGACCTTTCAACCCTTCGGCGTTAGGCAGCAGCGCGTCCTCGCCGACCTCTACGCCGTCCATCACGACCTCGCCCGTGACCGAGGCGCGGAGCGACAGCTTTTCCTTGATCTTCGGCGCGCTGAGGCCCGCCATGCCCTTCTCGAGGACGAAGCCGCGGATCTTGCCGTCATGCGCATCCGACTTCGCCCACACGACGAACACGTCGGCGATCGGCGAATTGGTGATCCACATCTTGGTACCGGTAAGGCGGTAGCCGTCGGCGGTCTTCTCGGCGCGGGTGCGCATGCTTCCCGGGTCGGAGCCGGAGTCCGGCTCGGTCAGCCCGAAGCAGCCGACCCATTCGCCCGTCGCAAGTTTGGGCAGGTATTTCTGCCGCTGCTCCTCGGAGCCGTAGGCGTTG
>DASSOE010000038.1:0-25491 GCA_035700945.1 Sphingomicrobium sp.
CCGCCGCGCCACGTCGACTCCGTAATCAGGCGGCGACTTGGTCGCGAGCGGCTTCGACTTCGCCTTCATGATGTTGGGCAGCGACGCATAGCGCGGCTCATTGAGGCGCAGGTCGGTGGTGACCACCGCCGGAAGCTGCAGTTTCACCGTCTCGAGCCCGCCGTCGACCTCGCGCGTCACCGTGACATTGTCGTTCGCGGCCTCGACCTTCGACGCGAAAGTGCCCTGCGGCCAGCCGAGCAGCGCCGCCAGCATCTGCCCGGTCGCATTATTGTCGTCGTCGATCGCCTGCTTGCCGAGGATGACCATCTGCGGATTTTCTTCCTCCGCGATCTTGGCCAGGATCTTGGCGACAGCGAGCGGCTCCACTTCCTCGTCGGTCTGGACGAGGATCGCGCGGTCGGCGCCCATCGCGAGCGCCGTGCGCAGCGTCTCCTGCGCCTTGGCTGGCCCGATCGAAACGGCGACGATCTCGGTCGCGACACCCTTCTCCTTCAGGCGGATCGCTTCCTCGACCGCGATCTCGTCGAACGGGTTCATGCTCATCTTGACGTTGGCGAGATCGACGCCGGAGCCGTCCATCTTCACCCGCGGCTTCACGTTGAAATCGATCACGCGCTTGACCGCGACCAGGATTTTCATTCTTCACCCTTTCTTCGTCATGCCGGACTTGATCCGGCACCCGCCTGCCTTCCTCCGCTCGTTCGCAGAAAAGGCAGGTCCCGGCGCAAGGCCGGGATGACGGTTATGCTGGAACCGCTTCCCGAACCTCGGCGACGATCTTCTTCGCCGCGTCGCCGAGATCGTTGGCCGGGATGATCGGCAGTCCCGACGAGGCGAGGATGTCCTTGCCCTGCTGCACGTTGGTGCCCTCGAGCCGGACCACCAGCGGCACGCTCAGCGACACCTCGCGCGCGGCGGCGACGATGCCCTCGGCGATGATGTCGCACCGCATGATGCCGCCGAAGATATTGACCAGGATTCCCTTCACCGCGGGGTCGCTGAGGATGATCTTGAACGCGGCGGTGACCTTCTCCTTGTTGGCGCCGCCGCCGACGTCGAGGAAGTTCGCGGGCTCGCCGCCTTCCAGCTTGATGATGTCCATCGTCGCCATGGCGAGGCCGGCGCCGTTGACCATGCAGCCGATCGATCCGTCGAGCTTGATGTAGCTGAGGTCGTATTTCGACGCCTCGATCTCCATCGGCTCTTCTTCCGACAGGTCGCGCAGCTGCTCGAGGTCCGGGTGGCGAAAATCGGCGTTGCTGTCGAACCCGACCTTCGCGTCGAGCACCATCAGCTCACCCTTGCCGGTGATCGCCAGCGGGTTGATCTCGATCTGCGACGCGTCGGTGCCGAGGAACGCGTCGTAGAGCTTGGCGAGCACCTTTGCGCACTGCTTGGCGAGGTCGCCGCTCAGGCCAAGCGCCGCGGCGACTTCGCGGCCGTGGTGCGGCATCAGGCGGGTCGCGGGATCGACCGTAATCGTCGCGATCTTGTCAGGCGTCTCGTGCGCGACCTTTTCGATCTCCACTCCGCCCTCGGTCGACGCAACGATTGCAACTCGTCCGCTCTCGCGGTCGACGAGCAGCGCGAGATAGAATTCCTTTTCGATGTCGACACCGTCGGTGATGTAGAGGCGCTGGACCTTCTTGCCGGCGGGGCCGGTCTGCACCGTCACCAGCGTCTTGCCGAGCATCTCGGCCGCATGCTCGCGCACCTCGTCGATCGAATGAGCGAGGCGGACGCCGCCCTTGCCCTCCGGTCCGAGCTCCTTGAAGCGGCCCTTGCCGCGGCCACCCGCGTGGATCTGCGACTTCACGACCCACAAGGGGCCGGTCAGCTTCTGCGCAGCCTCGACCGCTTCCTCGACGCTCATCGCCGGATAGCCCGCCGGAACCGGCACGCCGTACTTCGCGAGCAGCTCCTTGGCCTGATATTCATGGATGTTCATGGCGGCGGCCCTTAATCAGAAGCTCGGTCCGATGCAAAGCAACGAGCGACCCTGCCGCAAGATCGTCCATGTCGACATGGATGCCTTTTACGCTTCCGTCGAGCAGCGCGACGATCCGAGTCTCCGCGGCAAGCCGGTTGCGGTCGGCGGTGGGCACCGCGGGGTCGTGATGGCGGCGAGTTATGAGGCGCGCAAATATGGCGTCCGCTCGGCTATGCCCGCGGTGACGGCCAGGCGGCGCTGCCCCGACCTGATCTTCGTCAAGACTCGGTTCGACGTCTATCGAGCGGTGTCGCAGCAGATCCGCGCGATCTTCCTCGACTATACCGATCTGGTCGAGCCGCTCAGCCTCGACGAAGCCTATCTCGACGTCACCGAGGACCGGCACGAGCTCGGCACCGCGCGCGCGATCGCCGAGGACATCCGCCGCCGAATCCGAGAGGAGACCAGCCTCACCGCCTCGGCTGGCGTGTCCTACTGCAAGTTCATCGCCAAGCTCGCTTCCGATTACCGCAAGCCCGATGGGCTCACCGTCGTCACCCCGGAGCGCGGGCCCGAGTTCGTCGCCTCGCTTCCGGTGTCGCGGTTCCACGGGATCGGTCCGGTCACGGCAGGCAGGATGGAGGCGTTCGGCATCCTTACCGGCGCCGACCTGCGCGAGTGGAGCCTGCCCGCGCTCGAGGCGCAGTTCGGCAGCTCCGGCGCCTGGTACTATCGCATCTGCCGCGGGATCGACGAGCGAGAGGTCAAGCCCGATCGACCGTACAAGTCTGTGAGCGCGGAGCGGACTTTCGACGAGGACTTGCGCGATCCCGTACGCCTCGCCGCCGAGCTCGAGCGGATCGCCGGCTACGCCTGGGAGCGCGTCAAGCGCGCCGGGGTCATCGGGCGGACGGTCACGCTCAAGGTCAAGTTCGCGGACTTTACGATCATCACGCGATCGAAGAGCTTCGGCGCGCCGGTGCCCGACCTGGCCGGATTTGCGGCAGCGGGACAAGCGCTGCTCGCCGCGCTCCACCCGCTGCCGCGGGGCATCCGCCTGCTCGGGCTCGGCCTTCATAACTTAAGTGAAGGGTCCGAAGAGATGCCGCTCCAGCTGGGACTCGCAATTTGAGGGCTCCTGTGATATAAAGTGACCGATGGGGCCGCGTGCGATTCAGCTGCGGCCTTAAATTCATAGGGAAGCCACGAAACAGGCACTGGAGCCGCGGCCACTGGTCGTTTTGGGGGGCGTAGCGGATGCGCCGGCTCTACTGCCGCAAATTGAAAGGTGTGTAATGGCTACAAAGGCGCTCAGCTTCGATGTCGGTGATTATGTCGTGTACCCCAAGCATGGCGTTGGCCGGGTCGTCGAGCTGCAAAGCACCGAGATCGCCGGAACCCGTCTCGAGCTTTACGTGCTCCGGTTCGAGAAGGAGAAGATGACCCTTCGCGTACCCGTCAACAAGGCCGACTCGGTCGGCATGCGCAAGCTGTCGTCGGACAAGACGATGAAGGACGCGCTCGAGACGCTGAAGGGCAAGCCGAAGGTCAAGCGCACGATGTGGTCGCGCCGCGCCCAGGAATATGAAGCCAAGATCAACTCGGGCGACCTGACTTCGATCGCCGAGGTTACCCGCGACCTGTTCCGCCCGGACGATGCGCCCGAGCAGAGCTATTCCGAGCGGCAGATTTTCGAAGCCGCTTCGTCGCGCCTCGCGCGCGAGCTCGGCGCGATGGAGCAGACCGACGAGAAGTCGGCGCTCGCCAAGATCCTCGAGATTCTGAACGAGGCCGCGGTCATCCATCACAAGGCGAAGGAAGACGCGTAACCGCACCGCCAGGGGACAGTCCCAATACAGGGGCTGTCTCCTGTGAAGCTCAAAGGGCGCCCCTCGCCGGGCGCCCTTTTCTTTTGTGCATTGCCTCCTCTCCGGCACTGGCGTATTAGTGTGCTAAGACACTAATAAGGAGAGTCTCCGATGCCAAGGCCGCTCGCCGTAGAGATCCTCGATGCGATCATCACCTCCTATCGCAGCCAGCGGATGCGCGACCATCACGGCCGGCGCGACTCCGACTATGATTATGAGGCGGGCGAATTCACCCGCCTCGACGAGACTGACGACGACGGTGAGTCGGCGCGCGATTTCGATGTCGGCGAATTCACCCGCCTCGAACTGTCGGGTCCGTTCGAGGTCGAGATCCGGACCGGCAAGCGGCCAAGCGTCCGCGCCACCGGTCCCGAGCGCGCGCTGGACACACTCTCGGTCGAGCACAAGCGCGAACGGCTGCTCATCGGCTGCGACGGCGACGGCGCGGGGGACTTGCACATCCTCGTCGACGTGCAGGAGTTACAGGCGCTGCGGACGACCGGATCGGGCGACGTTTCGATCGATCGGCTGAAGGGCGAACGGTTCGACTGCACGAGCGCCGGGTCGGGGGATCTCGCCATCGACGAGATCGATGTCCGCTCGCTCAAGCTCGCCGCCGCCGGCTCCGGCGACATCGGGATCGACAAGGTCCGTGCCACCCGGTTCGAAGCCAGTCTCGGCGGCTCCGGGGACCTGTCGATCGAGAGCGTCGAAAGCGCCGAATTCGCGCTTGCTGTCAAAGGCTCCGCCGACACCCAGATCGACGAATATCGCGGCGACCAGTTCAGCGCGGTCCTCAGCGGCTCGGGCGACTTGGCGGTCGAGAGCCTCGAAGCGGACGGCGTCAAGCTCGCGCTGTTCGGCTCCGGCGACGCGCGGATCGGCGAAGGCCGCGCCACGGTCGCGGCCCTGGAAACGTCAGGCTCCGGCGATATCGATGCCGACGGGCTGGAAGCCGCGGAAGCGAACATCTCGACCTCCGGCTCCGGCGACATCTCGGCCTGTGCGACCGATGCGGCCGAGGTCAATGTGATGGGCTCCGGCGACGTCACCGTTTCCGGCGGGGCCAAGGCGACCGTCCGCGCCAGCGGATCGGGCGATGTCCGCCTGTCCTGATCGCCATTGCCGGAATCGAAATTCAGTGCATCATCCAAAGACCAGTGGAGGCATGATCATGCGCAATTCCATCGCCGCGGCCCTGATCGCCGCATCGGCCGCGACGACGGCGTGCGGGCAGCACCGAAGCGAGGATCCCGGTCCAACGGTCTCGCGCAACTATCAGGTCGGGGCCTTCCACGAGATCGAGGTCGCCGGCCCGTATGACGTGGCGGTCCGCACCGGCGGCAATGCAGCGGTCGCCGCCGATGGCTCGCAGAAATTGCTCGAACGCACCGTCGTGGAAGTGAAGGGAGACAAGCTCGTCATCCATCCGCAGAATGAGCACAAGAGCTGGTTCAGCCGCGGCTGGGGCGGCAAGGGGCACGCGAACTTCACGGTCACGGTTCCGCAGCTCAGCGCCGCGAGCATCGCCGGCTCGGGCGACATTCGCATCGACAAGGTCAGTGGGGAGCGGTTCGAAGGCGCGGTCGGCGGATCGGGCGGGCTGAGTGTCGATACGGTGGACGTCGGCGCGCTCAAGCTCGAGATCGGCGGCTCAGGGAGTGTGAAGGCGGGCGCGGGGAAGGCGCAGTCGGGCAGTTATGCGATCGGCGGGTCGGGCGACATCGATGCCGGCGGGGTCCAGACCCAGCAAGCGAAAGTCTCGATTGCCGGCTCCGGGAGCGTCAAGGCGAACGCGAGCGCGGCGGCCGACGTCAGCATCATGGGTTCGGGCGACGTCGCCGTGACAGGCGGGGCCAAATGCTCGGTCAACAAGGCGGGCACGGGCAGCGTCACCTGTTCTTAAACGCGTCTTAACCATGAGCTGGGAAGGTGCGGCGATGCGCACCTTCCTTCTTGCCGCCGCCATCCTGGCGTTCGCCGCCCCGGCCGGCGCGGCGACCCGCAACTTCGGTATCACCAGCTTCGAAAAGGTTCGCGTCGACGGCCCGTTCAAGGTCACGTTGACGACCGGCGTGGCGCCGTTCGCGCGCGCGACCGGCTCGCCAGCCGCGGTCGACCGCGTCGCGATCGACGTCCGCGGCAACACGCTCGTCGTCCACAACAACCTCGACTCGTGGGGCGGCTACCCGGGAAAGGACATCGGCCCGGTCGAGATCAGCCTCGGCACCCATGACCTCAGCTCCGCATGGCTCAACGGCTCGGGCTCGCTCGCGATCGACAAGGTCAAGGGGCTCAGCTTCGACCTGTCGGTCCAGGGCAGCGGCGCCGGCGAGATCGGCGAGGCGGGCGTCGACCGACTCAACGTCAGCGTCGTCGGAACCGCGAGTGCGCGAGTCACCGGGCGGGCGGCGAAGCTGACCGCTGTCATCCGCGGCATCTCGACACTCGACGGGAGCGCGCTGTCGGCGAAAGACGCGACTCTCGGCGCCGACGGCGCCGCGACGATCGCCGCGAGCGTCAGCGGATCGGTCACGGTCGATGCCTCTGGGCCTGCCACGGTACGCCTGACCGGCAGTCCGTCCTGCACGCTTCGCGTGAGCGGATCGGCAAGCGTCAGCGGCTGCCGCTAATGGCTTCCCATCAAAGTACTACTTTGATGGGGTCCCTCAGTTGATCGAAGCGCTGGCCTCCACGCCCGACAGGAAGTTCCACAGCGCACCCGCAAGCTCCTCGCCGGCAGCGACGGCTTCGTCGCGCTGGCTCTCGGGCAGCCGGTCAAGCAGTGCCCGGCAGACGGCGCTGTGCTCGACGTCGGCGCTCTCGTGAACGCGGAAGAAGCGGAGCGTCTCCTCGTCGTCGATGCCGTAGCGGTCGATCAGCCCTTCGATTTTCGCGCTCGCGACTCCGGGGAACTGGCTTTCATAGGCGTAGAGCGCGCCCAGTCCCGACGCATAGGAGCGGCGCGACAGCCGCCGGAAAGTATCGATCAGCGCCTGCGTCTGCGGATTGAGCGGCTGCGCGCGCACCGCCGCTTCGCTTTCGCCAAGACCGCAGGCGAAGTTCAGCCACAGGCCCGCATGGTCCTGCTTGCCCGCTTCGATCCCCTCTTCTTCGGCGAGATTCTCTGCCAGCATCCGCCGCCCGTCGCGGTCCTCGCAGGCGCTGTGCACCGCGCTCACCGCGCGCGGAAACGCCTCGACATGGTGAAAATATTGCCGCGCATAGGCGCGCAGCGTGTCGAGCGGCAGCCGGCCTTCGGTCCACGCCTGGTAAAAGGGATGGCTAAGCATCGCCCGCTCCGCCACTTTCGCATCGATCGCCGTCGAAACCGTCATGCCAGCCTCCGTGAAGTGTCCGGCGCGCGGTAACGGCGAGCCGCACGGTCGGCAAGCCGACGAAAGTTGAGGTGAGCAACCGCAGCCGACCGCGGACGTTTGACCTGCCGAGCGGCTGGACAAGGGAGAGACTTATGTACCTCGGTATCGGCGGCCTGATCATCCTCATCATCATCCTGGTGCTGCTGTTCAGGTAAGCACCCGGCGGAATCGTCAGATGAGGGCGAGCGACGCCAGCGTTCCGTAGAGCCGCGGCGGCAGCGCGCCGAGGCTGCTGCCGTCGTCGTCCGTGCCGGGCGCGTCCGAGTCCTCGAGGTAGCGCCAGCCCTGGTGCGCGCGGCGCGGCTTGGGCGACACCGCGATCAGTTCGGCCGAGCAGACGATGTCGATGCGCCCGTCCTCACGGTCCTCCAGGCGCAGGATCTCGACCCCCGCGACCAGCCGGTGCTTGACGATCCAGTAGAGATTGCCACCGATCAGCTCCGCCGCGCGCTTCGGACGCATTCGAGTCGCCACGCGTACCTCGCCCGCGACCGCGCGGCTGGCGATCCTTTGCTGGAGCGCGTCGAGATCGCGGCAGGCGAACGCGACCTTGGTCAGGTGAAGCTTCGGCACGCGGGCAGCGATGCCCGAGCTAGCCGATGATACGCAATGGTTTAGCTGCCGAGCCCAACCAAGGCGGCAAGCCCGAGGAAGCTGAAGAAGCCGGTGGTGTCGGTGATCGTCGTCACGAACACCGCCGACGACACCGCGGGGTCGATCCCCAACCGGTCGAGGGTCACCGGGACGAGAATGCCGCCGATCCCCGCGGCGAGATTGTTGATGACCATCGCCGCGCCCATCACCGCTCCGAGTAGCGGGTTGCCGAAGATCAGCGCGGTTCCGGCGCCGATCAGGACCCCGAGCGTGAGGCCATTGGCGAGCGCGATGGTCAGTTCGCGCCCGAAGGTCCGAATCGTGTTCGATTCGGTGAGCTGGTTGGTGGCGAGCGCCCGCACCGCGACCGCAAGCGTCTGGGTCCCGGCATTGCCGCCCATGCCGGCGACGATAGGCATCAGCACCGCGAGCACCGCATATTTGCCGATTTCACCCTGGAAGATGCTGACCACGCTCGCGGCGATCATCGCGGTGCCGAGGTTGATCACTAGCCAGAACAGCCGCCTGCGGACCGTCAGCCGGACCGGCTCGTTGATATCGCCGTCGCCCGCGCCCGAGAGCAGGAGCACGTCCTCCCCCGCTTCCTCCTGGATGATGTGGACCACGTCATCGACGGTGATCATCCCGACCAGCCGCCCCGCCTCGTCGACCACGGCGGCCGAGACCAACGCGTACTTCTGGAAGCGCAGCGCGACATCCTCCTGGTCCATGCCGACCGGGATCAGCGTCTGCTCGCGCGCCATGATCTCGGTCACCGGCGTGTCGCGCGGCGTCCTCAGGATCGTCGAGAGCTTGCACGTGCCGAGCGGATGGTGATCCGGGCTGACCACGAACACTTCCCAGAAATCGGTCGGCAGGTCGGCGGTCGAGCGGAGATAATCGATCACCTGCCCGACCTTCCAATGTTCCGGCACCGCGCACAGGTCGCGCTGCATCATGCGCCCGGCCGATTCTTCGGGATAGCTCAGCGCTTCCTCGACTGCGGCCCGATCGTCCGGCTCCATCCGCTGAAGCACCGCCTGCTGCTCGTCGCGGTCGAGGTCCTCGATCAGCGCGACCGCGTCGTCGGTCTCGAGCTGGCCGGCGATGTCCGCGACCTGCTGCGGCTCGAGCTCGTCGAGCAGGCCTTCGCGGACATATTCGTTCATTTCCGCGAGCACGTCGGGGCTGACGATGCCGGCAAGCGCCTTGACCAGACCCTCGCGCTCGTCGCTCGCGGCGAGCTCGATCAGGTCGGCGACGTCGGCGGGATGAAGCGGCGCGACCAGCTCGCGCGCGGTCTCATCGTCGCCGGCCTCGACCGCGTCGAGCACCCTGCCGACGAATTCCGGGCGGAGCCGGTCTTCCTTGTCGACCGGCGAGACCGAATCCGGAGGGGCCGTGGCGGCGATCGGCCCGCTCTCGCTCACGTCTTGCTCCCTCGATTGAACCCGGTGCGGCCCTCCTATGGACGCGGCCGCTCTGGCGCAACCACCCTCCCCTCCCTAAATCGCCTTTCGTTCGAACCTTTCATCCGGAGTGCACTCTCATGGCCGATGCCGACCGCCTGACCCTTTCCCTTTCGAGCGGCGGCGACGTCGTCATCAAGCTCCGCCCCGATCTTGCGCCCAATCACGTGCAGCGCATCACCGAGCTCGCCAGCAGCGGCTTTTATGACGATGTGCCGTTCCACCGAGTGATTCCGGGCTTCATGGCCCAGGGCGGCGATCCCACAGGCACCGGCACGAGCGGGTCGCATCTGCCCGACCTCAAGGCCGAGTTCAGCCGTGCCCCGCACGTGCGCGGCACCGCATCGATGGCGCGCAAGCCGGATCCGGACAGCGCCAACAGCCAGTTCTTCATCTGCTTCGACGATGCGAGTTTCCTCGACGGCCAGTACACCGTCTGGGGCGAGGTCGAGAGCGGCATGGAGCATGTCGACGCGCTCCCCGCCGGCGAGCCGCCGCGCGATCCGGGCAAGATCGTCAAGGCGACGGTAGGCTGACGCGATTGCATTTGCCTTGTAGCAACGGCAGCATCCCCCTCGCTCCGGCCGGGGGATGCGGCGATGGACAGTTTCAGCTTATTCTTTGCGTTCTACAGCCTCATTCTCGGGCTCGCCGTGACCGAATTGCTGAGCGGTTTCGGCCAGTTCGTGCGATCCCACGCGCTGCACAAGCTGGGCATGCAGACGGCGCTCCTCGCGCTGTTCACCTTTCTTGCCATCACCGCGACCTGGGTCGACGCGCTGACGGCGCTGCGATCGGTCAGGCTCGATGTCGAAAGCTTGTGGGCGCCGATCCTGACTTCGACGGCCTATTATTTGGCGGCCATCGTCGTGTTTCCGTCCCGGGCCGGCGATTTCGATCACCTCGACGAATATTTCGCGAGACACAAGCGCCTGGTCGTCGCCCTCCTGCTCGCTGCCGAGCTTCTGGTCACTTACACATTCCTGCCAATCATGGTCGAAGGATACCGGGCTCACAAAGCGTCCTCCTTCCTGTTCTACCTGCCGTTCAACGTCGTGTTGAAGTCGTCGTACATCGGCGCGCTTCTGGCGAGGAGCAGGCGATGGAACATCGCCTGGCTAGCCGTGCTGATCGGCCTTCTGCTCTTCAATTATTGGGACAACGGCGCGATTCCGGCAGCAATCGATCAGCGATATGGCACATTCTAAACGCATAGCCCTCGTCACCGGCGCATCGGCGGGCCTCGGGGTCGAGTTCGCGCGCCGGCTGGCCAAGCGCGGGCATTCGCTCGTCCTCGCCGCCCGGCGCGAGGAGCGGCTCGAGGAGCTTGCGAAGGAGCTCGGCAAGGCTCGCGCCGTGGCGATCGACCTGTCGAAGGCGAACGCGGCGGCGAAGCTGATGGCCGATATCGAGGCGAACGGCGAAACGGTCGACCTCCTCGTCAACAACGCCGGCTTCGGGTTGATCGGCCGCTTCGCCGAACTCGACTCCAGACGGCTGCGGCAGATGATCGACCTCAATGTCGGTTCGCTGACCGACCTCTGCCGCGCGGTCGCGCCGGGAATGATCGAACGCACATCCGGCGCAATCCTCAACGTGGCGTCGACTGCCGCTTTCCAGCCGGGGCCGAAAATGGCCGTCTATTTCGCAACCAAGGCTTTCGTGCTCTCGCTCAGCGAAGCGCTCCACGAGGAATTGAAGCCCCACGGGATCAAGGTGAGCTGCCTGTGTCCGGGGCCGACTCGGACGGAGTTCGGCGATGTCGCGGGATTCGGCGGCAATGGGTTGTTCGACCGCGTGGCCATGAACGCGGGGGCAGTCGTCGAGGCGGGCCTTGGCGGTCTCGATGCGAATCGCGCCGTGGTCGTGCCCGGCTTGATCAACAAGGTCGGCGCGGCGAGCACGCGCTTCGTGCCCCGCTCTGTGGTTCGCAAGATTGCCGGGGCGATCAAATATTGACAGAGAAAATGAACCCGCGCGGGCGCGCCGCATTTGCCTATGCGGACTGAGCCGGCGGGACAGGAGACGACATGCCCGAAGCTGACACGATCGAACGCGTGACCTCGCGCAAGGTGCAGGTCGCGAGCCTGCCGCCGGCGGACAGCGGTCGCGGCTTTGCCAGGCTCGCTGACAAGCTGATGGACGCGCTCGGACTTTCCGAGGGCGACGTCGTCGAGATCGTCGGCAAGCGCTCCACCGCCGCGCGGGCGATCCGCCCCTACGGCGAGGACGAGAATATCGACATCATCCGGCTCGACGGGCTGCAGCGCGCCAATGCCGGTGTCGGCTCCGGCGACTTTGTGGAGGTCAGGAAGGCGCAGTCGAAACCGGCAACGAAGGTCGTCTTCGCGCCCGCGCAGCCGAACGTCCGCCTCCAGGGCTCGGCCGACGCGCTCAAGCGCACCTTCGCCGGGCGACCGCTGGTCGAGGGCGACACTGTCGCGACTACCGGGCACCAACGGATCAACGCCGACATGCCCGACCACATCCGCCAGCTTCTCAATGCGCCCGCGTTCGCGCTCCAGGAGCTGCGGCTGGTCGTCGCCTCCGCCGCGCCCAAGGGCATCGTGCACATCGATTCGAACACCGCGGTGGAGCTGCTACCCGAATATACGGCAGTCGACGGGCAGCGCCGCGCCGACGTCACTTACGACGACCTCGGCGGAATGAGCGACACGATCGACGCCCTGCGCGAGATGGTCGAGCTTCCGCTGCGCCATCCCGAGCTGTTCCACCGTCTCGGCGTCGATCCGCCCAAGGGCGTTCTGCTCCACGGGCCGCCCGGGACCGGCAAGACCCTGCTCGCGCGCGCCGTCGCCAACGAGAGTGCCGCCAAGTTCTTCCTGATCAACGGCCCCGAGATCATGGGCTCCGCTTATGGCGAGAGCGAGCGGCGGCTGCGCGAGATTTTTGAGCAGGCGGCGCAGGCCGCGCCGTCGATCATCTTCATCGATGAGATAGATTCGATCGCCCCCAAGCGCGGCCAGGTGACCGGCGAAGCGGAGAAAAGGCTCGTCGCCCAGCTGCTGACCTTGCTCGACGGAATCGAGCCGCGGCAGAACACGGTCGTCATTGCCGCGACCAACCGGCCGGAGGCGCTGGACGAGGCGCTCCGCCGGCCCGGCCGGTTCGACCGCGAGATCGTGGTCGGCGTGCCCGACGAGCCCGGACGGCGCGAGATCCTCGGCATCCACACCCGCGGCATGCCGCTTGCACCCGACGTCAATCTCGACGACCTCGCGCGCCGCACCTACGGCTTCGTCGGCGCCGATCTCGCCGCCTTGTGCCGCGAGGCCGCGCTCGAGGCGGTCCGTCGGATCATGCCGAAAATCAACCTGGCCGAGGAGGTCATCCCGACCGAGCTCCTCGACGCACTCTCGGTCGAGCTTCGCGACTTCAACAATGCGCTGAAGCGCGTCCAGCCGTCCGCCATGCGCGAGGTGATGGTCGAGGCCCCGCAGGTCCGCTGGGAAGACATCGGCGGACTCGACGAGGCGCGCGGCCGCCTCAAGGAAGGAGTCGAGCTTCCGCTCAGGCACCCCGAAGCGTTCAAGCGGCTCGGCATCCGCCCGGCCAAAGGCTTCCTGCTTTACGGTCCGCCGGGCACAGGCAAGACGCTCCTTGCCAAGGCCGCGGCGCGCGAGAGCGAGGCCAATTTCATTGCCACCAAGTCCTCCGACCTCCTGAGCAAATGGTACGGCGAGAGCGAGCAGCAGATCGCGCGCCTGTTCAACCGCGCGCGCCAGGTCGCGCCGACGATCATCTTCATCGACGAGCTCGACAGCCTGGTGCCGGCGCGCGGCGGCGGCCTCGGCGAGCCGCAGGTCACCGAGCGCGTCGTCAACACCATCCTCGCCGAGATGGACGGGCTCGAGGAGCTCCAGAACGTCGTCGTGATCGGTGCCACCAACCGTCCGACCCTGATCGACCCCGCCCTGCTCCGCCCGGGCCGCTTCGACGAGCTGATCTACGTCGGCACCCCGGATACGACGGGACGGCGGCGCATTCTCGCGATCCACACCCGAAACATGCCGCTCGCGGACGATGTCGACCTCGACAAGATCGCGCAGCGCAGCGAGCGCTTCACCGGCGCCGACCTCGAGGACCTCGTACGTCGCGCCGGCCTCACCGCGCTGCGCCGCGGGCTCGATGCCGGCAAGGTGACGATGGCCGACTTCGAAGTCGCGCTATCGGAGACCCGCGCGTCGGTCACGCCTCAGATGCTCGAGGAATATTCGCGCATTCAGGAGACCCTGAAGAGCGACGCGACCCGGCCGCTCGGCGGCATCGGCTTCGTGCTTCCAGGCATGCTCCACCCCAAGGAGGGTGGGAAGCCTTAGCGAGGATTCGCCCCTTCGTCGCACAAATGGCGCGGCTCGCGGACTGGAGCTCGGCTCAGGCGAACCCGCTGCGTTGTTAATCTTGCCAAGCGGCGGCGCATTTGCCAACGCTCCCCCTCCCCGGTCCCACGGAGTATTCATGTCGACCTCACCCGCGCGCACGCTGAAAGGGTCACGCCGTCTTCAGCGCCGCCGCGACCGCCGCAGCCCGAGTCCACAGTGGCAGTTCCTCCGCGGCTTCCTGAAGAACCCCGTGATGGTCGGCTCGGTCATCCCGTCGAGCCGGGTGCTGATCGAGAAGATGCTCGCCCCCGTCGATTGGGAGAACACCAGGCTGTTCGTCGAATACGGTCCCGGGGTGGGCACGTTCACGCGGCCAGTGCTCGAGAAGCTCGGCTCCGAAGCGAAGCTGGTCACCATCGATACCAACCCGGATTTCACGCGCTTCCTGAGGGAGTCGATCAACGATCCGCGGCTGGTCGCGGTCAACGGCTCGGCCGCCGACGTCGAGAAGATCCTGCTGGATCATGACCTCGGCTCCGCCGATTACGTGTTGTCCGGCCTGCCCTTTTCGACCCTGCCCGCGGGAATTGGCGAGGACATCGCGGAAGCGACTGCCAACGTGATCCGCCCGGGCGGCGCCTTCCTCGTCTATCAGTTCAGCCCCAAGGTGCTCGACTTCATCCGGCCGCACTTCGCGCCGATCAAGCGCGGATTCGAATGGATCAACGTCCCCCCCGCGACCTTGTTCTGGGCGTACAAGGGCGAAGCGAAGAGCTAACGCTTCACCAAATTCAGTCCCCTCGTGACGCTGTAATCCATGATGTTCACCAGGAAGTGCGACAGCGCCCATTTGAAACGCCGCCACGACCTCGCCCTGCGCTTGTGCAGCTCGGGCGTGATCCATTTGCAGTTGGCGAGCTCGCGCTCGAAATAGCCGCGCATGGCGTCGGCAAAGCCCTTGTCCTTGATCCGCAGCATGATCTCCAGGTTGATGTAGAAGCTGCGGTAATCGAAATTCGACGAGCCGATGTGGACGATGTCATCGACGATCGCGAGCTTGGTGTGCAGCTTCGCCGGCAGATATTCGTAAATCTCGACGTGGCGGCGGATCAGCCCGCTGTAGCTGTGGCGCGCGGCGGCGACCGTCGCGATGTTGTCGGACCTGGCGGCGTTGATGATCCGTGCGCGCCCGCGCCGCCCGACCTTGCCGATGCGCCGGATCATCGCTCCGGGGGGCGCGAAATAAGCGAAGATCAAGTCGAGCTTGCGCGCGCGTTTCATGTCGCGGCCGATGCTTCGCCACCAGCTGTTGCGGACGCTCAACGGGCCGCTGAACTTCCATTGCAGCGGGCCGCGCCACTCGTTGTACTCGGCGACCATCCGCTTGAGCGACCGCAGCTTCGATTTCGGCCGTTTCGACCAGCGGAAAAGCCCGTCGAAATAGCGGCTCGGAAGCACGGCTTCGGGGCCGTCGAGCCGGAGCCACAGGTCGCGCCAGTGCTTCGCGCTTCGATCGTCGAGATAGGTGGCATCGATGTTCGCGCCGCCGATCAGCACCGTACGCTCGTCGATCACGATCAGCTTCTGGTGGTTGCGCAACAAATAGCGCCGGCCCCAGCTCGGGTTGAACACGCAATGCGCGCCGCCGGCGTTCCCGAGCTGCGCGAAGAAGTCCGGGGTCGCCGCCGATCCGAAGCCGTCGATCAGCAGCTTCACGTCCACCCCGCGGCGCGCAGCCGCGGTCAGCGCATCGCGCACCGCGTCGCCGTCGCGGTCGGGGTTGAACATGTACATCAGCATCTTGATGCTGGTCTCGGCCCCGGCGATCAGCTCGAGCAGCAGCCGGAAGCGCTCCTGGCCGGTCTCGATCAGCGCGAGGCGGTTGCCGGCGATCTCGGCGCGGATCGACGGTGTCGTTGGGGGCAGGGTGGCGCGGTCGGGCATCGCGCCAGCTTTCCTTGACTTTGGGCCGGCCCGCAAGCTATTGCCGCCGCCTTCCTGAAATCCCATATTCTTGGCTCAAGAATAGCTTTTGCGGAGCGACGAATGGCGCGCGTTACGGTTGAAGATTGCGTAGACAAGGTCCCGAACAGGTTCGATCTGGTCCTGCTCGCGGCACAGCGCGCGCGCCAGATTTCGGGCGGTGCCGACCTCACCATCGACCGCGACCGCGACAAGAACCCGGTCGTCGCGCTGCGCGAGATCGCCGAAGAGACGGTCAAGCCCAAGCATCTCCAGGAAGCCGTGATCAGCAACCTGCAAAAGGTCCGCGTCGATGAAGAGGACGAGACGGAAGAGCTGGCGTCGCTGAGCGAAGCCGCCGAGGCGCTGCGCCTCACCGCCGCCGCCCCCCCGCGCCCGAGCCCGTCCGGCGGGGATTACGAGTAAACACTCGAATTAGCTCGTCATTGCGAGCGTAGCGAAGCAATCCACTCTTCGTTTCAGATTTGGATTGCTTCGTCGCTGCGCTCCTCGCAATGACGGAGTCATGGTTCCCTTTTCGTTCGCAGGCGAAACGTTCGAGGCGACGCCCTCCGGCGCGCTGTTCTGGCGTGCACGGCAGGCTTTGCTCGTTGCCGATTTGCACCTCGAGAAGGCGAGCTGGTTCGCACGGCTCGGGCAATTTCTTCCACCTTACGATTCGCACGCCACCCTGACCGCGCTCGTCGAGGAAGCGGAGCGCAGCGACGCAAGCGGGCTCTACTGCCTCGGCGACAGCTTCCACGACGCGTTCGGCTGCGACCGGCTCCCGGCGAATGCGCGAGCGCTCCTGACCGAGCTCACCGGCAAGCTCGACTGGACCTGGATCGTCGGCAACCACGACCCAATGACGCAGCCGCGCGGTCCGGGGGACGGCGCAGGACCGTCATTCGCCGATCATTGCGGCGGCCGCATCGCCGAGGAGGTTGAGCTGGGCGGGATCATCCTGCGCCACGAAGCCATCCCCGGCGAAATGCGCCCCGAAATCTCGGGTCACTTCCATCCCAGGTTCCGCGTCCACGTGCGCGGCCGGCACGTATCGCGGCGCTGCTTCGTGGTCTCGCCGAGCAAGATCATCATGCCTGCGTTCGGTGCGCTGACCGGCGGGCTCGATGCCCACCATCCCGAAATCCTGCGCTCGATGGGCGGCGACGCGACCGCGCTGGTGCCTGTTTCGGACCGGCTGCTGAGATTCCCGCTCGCGGCTTAGCCGGCCGGCCTCACCTCGATCGCCATCGCGCCGCTCGGGCTGAGCAGCAGCCGGGCGATTGCGGGGCGGCTCTTGCCGAAAGTCGCCGCCTGGAGTTCGTTGCGCGCCGCGTGGCGGTCGAACTTGAAGCCCTGCGCGTCGGCCGCGCGCTTCAGCGTGTCGAGATGCGTGTCGAGATCGGCGATGCCCTCGTCGGGATCGAAATCCATGCTGACTTCAATATCGCGCGACGGGGCCATCC
Source organism: Sphingomicrobium sp. (assembly GCA_035700945.1). GTDB lineage: Bacteria > Pseudomonadota > Alphaproteobacteria > Sphingomonadales > Sphingomonadaceae > Sphingomicrobium. The sequence goes on from DASSOE010000038.1 coordinate 17,019, forward strand.
AGCCCCATGCTTCGCGCCTCGCGCCGCGAACCGCAACCCCCCTCGCATTGCGCGGGCAAAGCGCTGTTCCTAAACCGCGGTATGGCAACGAGACATTTCCTCCTGCTGGCGGGAGCATTGGCGATGATGGCGATCCCCGCGGGCGCGCAGCCAATCGACGCGAAAGTCCAGGCGCGGATCGACCGCATCCTCGGGGCGACGCCGCTGATCGATGGGCACAACGACCTCGCCGAGCAGCTACGCGAGAATTACGGCCTCAGCGTCGAAGGGCTCGCCGAAGGCGCCGACCGGCGCCCGGACCATCCGCTGATGACCGACATGGCGCGGCTCCACGAGGGACGCGTCGGCGGCCAGTTCTGGTCGGTCTACATCCCCTCGGAAGTGACCGGCGACGCCGCGATCCGCGCGACGCTGGAGCAGATCGACACCGTCAGGCGACTCGTCAAAGCCTATCCCAAAGACCTCGAGCTCGCGCGCACGGCCGACGATATCGTCCGCATCCACAAGGCGGGCAAGGTGGCCTCGCTGGTCGGGGTCGAGGGCGGGCACCAGATCGGCGGCAGCCTTGCCGCCCTGCGCGCCTATTACGATCTCGGCGCGCGCTACATGACTCTGACCCATTTCAAGGACAACGAATTCGCCGACAGCGCGACCGACGATCCCAAATGGCACGGCCTCAACGACTTCGGGCGCACCGTGGTGCACGAGATGAACCGTCTCGGCATGCTCGTCGATCTCAGCCACGTTTCGCCCGAGACGATGGCCGACGCGCTCGATGCCACCAAAGCGCCGGTGATCTTCTCGCACAGCGACGCGCGCGCTCTCTCCGATCATCCGCGCAACGTGCCGGACGATATCCTGCGCAGGCTCCCCGCGAACGGCGGCGTGGTGATGGTCAATTTCTATACCGGCCATCTCTCGGAGTCCTATCGGCAGTGGTCCGCCCAGCATTCCGCGGAGGGTGCGCGCCTCGACTCGCTCTACGTCGGGCAGCCGAACGCGAGAAAAGCGAAGCTCGCGGAATGGGAGAATGCACACCCTGCGCCCACGGCGGAAATCGGCCTGATCGCCGACCATATCGAGCATGTCGTCAAGGTCGCCGGCCACGATCATGTCGGATTGGGCGGCGACCTCGACGGCATCGGCTACGAGGACGCGCCGCCCGGAATGAACAGCGTCGCCGGCTATCCCTTGCTGTTCGCCGAGCTGATCCGCCGCGGCTGGAGCGACGCGGACTTGGCCAAGCTCGCCGGCGGCAACCTGCTGCGCGTGATGCGCCGGGCCGAAGCGGTCGCTGCATCGATGAAGGACGAGCCGCCGGCGACCGCGACTCTGCAGCCGCGATCAGCGACGGACGTATGGAAATGAGCGAGCCGCCGCTGCGCGCGGCGATCATTCCCGTCACGCCGCTGCAGCAGAATTGCACCCTCCTGTGGTGCACCAAATCGATGCGCGGCGCGTTCGTTGATCCGGGCGGCGACCTTCCTCGCCTCAGGGCGGCGGCCGCGCAGGCTGGCGTCACCATCGAGAAGATCCTGCTGACCCACGGCCATATCGACCATTGCGGAAGCGCCGGGATCTTCGCTGAGGAGCTCGGCGTGCCGATCGAGGGACCGCACGAGGAGGACCTTTTCTGGATCGAGCGGCTCGCCGAGGACGGGCAGAAATATGGCGTCCTCGGCCGCCCGTTCCAACCGTCACGCTGGCTCGACGACGGCGACCGGGTCACGGTCGGCGAGCTGACGCTCGACGTCCGCCACTGTCCCGGCCACACGCCCGGCCACGTCGTCTTCCACCACCCGCAGTCGAACCTGGCGCTGGTCGGCGACGTGCTCTTCCGCGGCTCGGTCGGCCGCTGGGATTTTCCGCGCGGCGACCAGCAGCAGCTGATCCGCTCGATCACCGCAAAGCTCTGGCCGATGGGCGACGACACCGCCTTCGTCCCCGGCCACGGGCCGATGTCCACCTTCGGCCACGAACGCGCGACCAACCCGTTCGTCGGAGACGCGGCGCTAGCCGCGTAACACCATTGCACCCCGGCGAAGGCCGCGGCCCAGTCCTCAAGAAGACTCGCGCGGCAGCGCGGACGCGCTATCGCGCGCTGCTCATATGGGCTGGATCCCGGCCTTCGCCGGGGAACAGCTTTTGCGCTGGCTTGCGCTCTCGCCCACTTGCGCTATAGGGGCCGCGGTTCGCGACGATCAGCCGCCGCCGCAGGGGTATGCCCCTGCCGATGAGGCGCAGATCGTCGCAATTTTTATTGAGCATAAGGTGCCGCAATGGCTGTCCCCAAGAGAAAAACCTCGCCGTCGAAGCGGAACATGCGCCGCAGCCATCACGCGCTGACGCCCACCAAGTTCCAGGAATGCCCCAACTGCGGCGAGTTGAAGCTGCCGCACAACATGTGTTCGGCGTGCGGCCACTATAACGGCCGCGAAATCATTTCGACCGAGGCTTAAGGCACGTCAGGCCTCGCGATGGACGGAGGCCCACGAATCGCCATTGACGCCATGGGCGGCGACAGCGGCCCGCTGACGATGATCGCCGGCGCCGCGCGCGCGCTGCGCAAGGACCCGTCGCTGCGATTCACCTTCTACGGTGACGAGCCGCGCGTGCGCGACGAGATCGAACGCTACAAGAACCTCCAATCCCACGTCGACGTCGTCCATTCGCCCGAAGCGATCGAGCCGAGCGAGAAGCCGAGCCAGGCGATCCGCCGCGCCCGCACCACGTCGATGGGCATGGCGATCAACGCGGTGAAGGAGGAAAGGGCAGACGCCGCGCTGTCGGGCGGCAACACCGGCGCGCTGATGGCCATGTCCAAGCTCGCGCTGAGGACCATGCCCGGGATCGACCGGCCCGCGCTCGCCGCTCTGCTGCCGACGCTCGGCGAAACCGACGTGATCATGCTCGACCTCGGCGCCAACACCGAGTGCGACGCCCAGAACCTGGTCCAGTTCGCGGTGATGGGTTCCGCCTATGCGCGCACGGTTCTCGGCCTCGCCAGGCCCCGGGTGAAGCTGCTCAACATCGGCACCGAGGAACTGAAGGGGACCGATGAGCTCAAGGCCGCCGCGGCGCTGCTTCGCGAAGCCGATTATCTGCCGCTGCGCTTCGACGGCTTCACCGAGGGCGATCAACTGTCGCGCGGCCAGGTCGACGTGGTGGTGACCGACGGTTTTTCGGGCAACATCGCGCTCAAGACGGCCGAAGGCACCGCGCGCTTCGTCACCGACCTGCTGCGCCGCGCGTTCACGAGCTCGCTGCGGTCCAAGGCCGGCTTCGCTCTGTCCCAGCCGGCACTCAACCTTTTGAAGGTCCACCTCGACCCGAACAACCATAACGGCGCGGTCTTTCTCGGCCTCAACGGGCTCGTCGTGAAGAGCCACGGCGGCGCGAACCCGAAGGGCGTCGCCAACGCCATCCACGTCGCCGCCAGCATGGTGCGCCACGCCATCACCCGGAAGATCGGCGACGACCTCGACAATTTCCGCGCGCACGCCTTTGCCAACGGGAGCGCCAAATGAGGCGTTCGGTCGTCCTCGGCGCGGGAAGCGCGCTGCCCAAACGGCGCGTCACCAACGAAGAGCTGGCGCAAAGCGTCGACACCACCGACGAATGGATCGTGGAGCGGACCGGAATCCGCAGCCGTTACCTGGCCGGCGAAGGCGAAACCACGGCATCGCTGGCGGTGGATGCCGCGCGGCGCGCGCTCGACCATGCAGGAATTCTTGCGAGCGAGATCGACCTCATCGTGCTCGCCACCGCCACGCCCGACCAGACCTTCCCGTCATCCGCCACAAAGGTCCAGGCGGCGCTCGGTATCCCCGACTGCATCGCGTTCGACGTGCACGCCGTTTGCACCGGCTTCCTCTACGCGCTGTCGGTCGCGGATTCGATGCTGCGCTCGGGCAGTGCGGACAAAGCGCTGGTGATCGGTGCGGAGACGTTCAGCCGGATTCTCGACTGGGAGGACCGCGCGACCTGCGTCCTGTTCGGCGACGGCGCGGGCGCGCTGGTGCTCGGCGCCGAGGAGGGCGAACGCGGAATCCTGGCTACCAGCCTCCACGCCGACGGCCGCCACAACGACCTGTTGTTCGTCGACGGCGGACCGTCGACCACAGGGACCGTCGGCAAGCTCCGAATGAAGGGCCGCGAAGTGTTCAGGCATGCGGTCGTCAACCTCGCCCAGGTGCTCAACGAAGTGCTCGAGCAAGCCGGACTCACCGCCGCCGAGGTGGACTGGGTCGTTCCCCATCAGGCGAATGCCCGGATCCTCGACGCGACGGCGAGGAAGCTCGGGCTACCGGCGGAGAAAGTGGTGGTGACGGTCGACGAGCATGCGAACACCTCGGCGGCGTCGGTTCCGCTGGCGTTCGACGTCGCCGTCAAGGACGGGCGCATCAAGCGCGGCGACGTGGTCGTGCTGGAAGCGATGGGCGGCGGATTTACATGGGGAGCGGCAGCGCTCAGGTATTGAAAAATTTGGAATATCCGGCAATTGTCGAATTGCCGGTAGGACGTTATTCCGTTACGAACGTGTATTGATACGGCGGGGGGCACGCCGTCGACTCGGGAGATTATCGATGGCCGATCTCGGGATCGCGCGGATCAGCAACGACGATTTGGAAGCCAGTGGAACTCTCACCCGCGCGGATCTCGCCGACGTGGTGCACCGCCGGCTCGGCCTCTCGCGCGCCGAATCGGCGAGCGTCGTCGAGCGTGTGCTGCACCACATGTGCCATGCGCTTTCCGAGGGCGAGAACGTCAAGATTTCCGGCTTCGGCACCTTCATCCTGCGCGACAAGGGGCAGCGCATCGGGCGCAATCCCAAGACCGGCGTCGAAGTGCCGATCGCGCCGCGGCGGGTGATGACGTTCCGCGCCAGCCAGATCATGCGCGACCGGATTGCCAGGGGCTGACCTGCTGGTGCCGGCCGACAAGGACCCCGGCGCACTTCTCACGATCGGCGAACTGTCGCAGCAGCTCGGCGTCGCCCAGCACATCCTCCGCTATTGGGAAACCCGCTTCCCTCAGCTGAAACCGATGCAGCGCGCCGGCAACCGCCGCTACTACCGCCCCGCCGACGTCGAGCTCGCGCGGCGCATCAACCGCCTGCTCAACCAGGAAGGCTATACCGTCCGCGGCGTGCAGAAGCTGCTGCGCGACAGGAATGGCGGCGAAGCGCCCGAGCCGGTGGAAACCTTCGCTGCGCCCGCCCAAAGAGACGCGCCAATTGCCGAGCACGAGGAGCCGATCGGAGTCGACGTGTTCCGCCTCATCGCGCTTCGCAATCGGCTGTCCGACGCGCTGGAGCGTTAGCTAGTCCTCCCTCGGAGCGAAGCTGCGGGGGAGGTGGCAGTCCGAAGGACTGACGGAGGGGGCCCCCTCCACCACCGAGCTATCGCTCCGCGGTCCCCCTCCCCCGGCTGCGCCGAGGAAGGAATTAACCCTCTCAATCGCTTCATCCAGCGGCAGGCGCCGCACCGGCACACCCGGCGGGAAGGCCTTGAGCAGCCGCGACGGCATCGCCGCCGACAGGATCACGAACAGCCCGCGATCGCCCTGCCGCCGGATGAGCCGGCCGAACGCCTGCGCCAGCCGCGCGCGGACGACGCGGTCGTCATAAGTGCTCCCGCCGCCGGCCATCCGCCGCGCCGCGTGGAGCACGGTCGGACGCGGCCACGGGACCCGTTCCATCACTACCAGCCGCAGCGATTCGCCGGGCACGTCGACCCCGTCGCGCAACGCATCGGTGCCGAGCAGCGACGCTCGCGGATCATCACGGAAGATGTCGACGAGCGTGCCGGCGTCGATCGGGTCGACATGCTGGGCGAGCAGTGGAAGCCCAGTCCGCGCGAGCCGGTCGGCGATCCGCGCATGCACCGCCTTCAAACGTGCGATCGCGGTGAACAGCCCGAGCGTGCCCCCGCCCGCGGCCTCGATCAGCCGCGCGTAAGCGCCGGCGAGCGGCGCGATGTCGCCCTGCTTCACGTCGGTGACGATCAGCACCTCCGAGCAGGCGGCGTAATCGAACGGGCTCTCGGCCTCGAACCGCTGCGCCGGCAGCGGCAAATGCGCGGCGCCGGTCCGCGCCTCCGCAGCCGGCCAGTCCTCGCCGCCGCGCAGGGTCGCCGAGGTGACGAGCACGCCGTCGGCTGGCGCAAGCACGGCCGCCGCCAGGGGTTTCGAAGGGTCGAGCCAGCGGCGGTGGATCGCGACGTCGAGCTCGCGCCCGTCGATGCGCTCGACCGCCAGCCAGTCGACGAACTCGGGATCGGCCTCGCCGCCGATCCGCGCCAGCAAGGCAATCCAGGCGGCGAGCGTCTCACGCCGCCACGACAGCCCGCGGATCGCGCCGTCGACCCGCGCGCGCGCCTGTGAATCGAGCCAGTCGGGCGCATCCTCGAGCACCGCTTCGAGCCGGCGCGCGAGCGCCGCGAGCGGCTTCTGAAGCGCTTCGAGCTGCTGCATCGCCGCCGCCGATTGCGACACCAGCGCGCCGTCGGCATCGGCGAGCTCGGTCTCGAGCCCGTAGCCCGCCTCCTGCGCCTTGGATCGCGCGTAAACGACGCCGCGCACCTCGGCGAGCAGCGCCTCGATCGGCCCGAACGGCGAACCCTCGACCAGCCGCTGCAGCCAGCCGTCGGACGGCAGCGCCTTGGCCGCGTCGATCGCCGCCTCGAGCGCCTGCGCTCCTTCCTCGTCGTAGGACGCGACGTCCATCAGCCGCGCGGCGAGCCCGCGCCGGCGCCCGCGCGAGCGCCCCTCAGGGCCGACGATCCAGCGGCGCATTTCGATCGCTTCCTGCCCGCCGAAGGTCACGGCGAACGTCGAATCGGCGGCGTCAAACAGATGATGGCCCTCGTCGAACAGGATACGTCCCGGCGCGTCCTCGCGCGCCCGCGCCGCATTGATCATCACCAGCGCGTGGTTGGCGATGACAATGTCCGCCTCGCGGCTCGCCCGCTCGGCGCGCTCGATGAAGCAGCGTCGGTAATGCGGGCAGCCGGCATACACGCATTCGCCGCGGCGGTCAGTCAGCGCCGTCGATCCCGCGCGGCGGAACAGGCTCGGCAGCCAGCCGGGCAGGTCGCCGCCGACCATGTCGCCATCCTTCGTATATGCTGCCCACCGGCCAACCAGCTGCGCGAGCACCGCCGCCCGTCCGGCGAACGCGCCCTGCAGCGCATCCTCAAGGTTGAGCAGGCAAAGGTAATTCTCGCGTCCTTTGCGCACGACGATCTTCCGCGCGCGTTCCTCCGCGTCGGCGAACAGCTTGGGCCCCTCGCCGTCGAGCTGTCGCTGGAGCGCCTTGGTGAAGGTCGACACCCACACCGCGCCGCCGGCCTGCTCTGCCCACAGCGCCGCGGGGGCGAGATAAGCCAGAGTCTTGCCGATGCCGGTCCCCGCTTCGGCGAGCAGCATGTTCGGCGCACCTTTCGCCTTCTTCGCCGCGAACATCGAAGTCACCGCCTCGGCCATCGCCCGCTGGCCTTCACGCGCTTCAGCGCGGCCGGTGAGCTGGTCGAGCTTGGCGCGCGCCTCAGCCGGATCGACCGCAATCGTCCGCGGCGGCGGCCGTTCGCCCGCCTCCTCCCACTGCTTCAGCCGCGAGAAGAGCATGCGTTCGCCGCGCTCCGGCCGCTCCAGCCGCGCCCCGATCAGCGGCGCCCACGCCCAGCCGAGCCGGTGCAGCGTCGCGTTCGCCGTCCACGCGCCTTCGCGCTCGCGCCAGTCCGGATCGCCGAGGACCGCAAGCAGCCGCTCGGCAATCTGCTGGAGCGCACCGGCCGTTTCCGCTTCGCCCCCCGGGGGTTCAAGCTCCACCGCGCGACTCAGCCCGGCCGCGGTCGGAACCGCAAAGCGCGCCGGGTGGATGAACGCGAACAGCTCGAGCAAGTCGAGCCCGCTCACTTCGGGATAGCCGAGCCTTTGCCCGACCAGCGGCGCGTTCAGGATGATGTGCGGAGTCCGGGCAGCGCGCGCGATCGCCTCGCCGCGGCTCGCCTCGCGCACCTCTCCGTCGCTCGCCAGCCAGATTCCGGCGTGGGTTGCGTGGAGCGCGGGAAGAGGCAAAGGAGCCGCCATCCCCGCGACCCTGACGCCCCGAGAACAGAAGAGCAACGGATTTGGACGCCGAAACGCTTCGAAACGCCGCAATGACCTCGAAGGCCTGGCCGTACGAGGAAGCGCGCAAGCTGCTGAAGCGCTGGCCCGAGGGCAAGCCCGCCGGCGATCCGGTGATCTTCGAAACCGGCTACGGCCCGTCGGGCCTGCCGCACATCGGCACCTTCAACGAGGTCGCGCGCACCAGCTTCGTCCGTCACGCCTACGAGGAACTGACCGGCGCGCCGACGCGGCTGATCGCGTTCAGCGACGATATGGACGGCCTCCGCAAGGTGCCGGACAACGTGCCCAACCACGCAATGCTGGCGGAAAATCTCGGCAAGCCGCTGACGCAGATCCCCGA
>DASSOE010000039.1:0-14224 GCA_035700945.1 Sphingomicrobium sp.
GCGAGCCAGGTCTCGGTCGCGCCGCACGAGCTCGTCAGGGTGAGCGGCTGCCCGGCCTGGAACGGCTGTGCGTAGGGCACGCATTCCTGCCCGCCGCCGACCGCAAGGCACAGCTGCCCGTTCGCCGCGGTCCAGGTTCCCGGAGTCGTATTGCCGCCCGGAGTGAGGATCCTGAGCGATCCGCCCGGATCGAGATAGACGGTGTTGGTGACGCCGTTGGTCGTCACCTGGATCGGCTGGCCGATCACTTCGGTTCCCATCTGCGCCAATGCGGCAGCGGGAAGCATCGTTCCGACCGCCACTCCGACCGCGACGCGTACCAGTAAGCTCTTCATGATCCCTGTTCCCTTCCGATCAGAGCGAGACCCGAAGCCATCCATCAAGTCGGGCTGTTGCCGTTGCCGTTGCCGTTGTTGTGGAGGAGGAGGTAGAGGCCCACACCGGCCGCGATCGCTGCGAGGGCGAGCAGCAGCGGGCTAATGCCGAGGCCGGCACCCATCGGCTCGACCGGCGGCACCGGTATCGGCTGCGGCGGCGGGTTTTGCGCAACCGGCGGCGGAGCATCGACCTGCGGAAGCACGCAGCCGGTGGCCGGCGCCTGCGCCAGCGCCGCGGCGGCAGCAGCGCCGCAGACCGCGGCGGCGGAAGCGCCGCCGCTCATCACGCTGAGAACTGCCCAGGGATCCGGATTATAGGCCGGCGTGCTCGCCGTCGCAGCGACCGCTGCCGTTGAGCTGAAGAACATCGATCCGGCGATCAATACGCCGATCGCTCCACGGCGACGCGAGACAGCCATTTGCCTTCTCCCTTGGCGCTGCGGGAATCTGCCCCCGCAAGAGAACCGTGAACGCTTACTCCAATGTGAAGTTTCATTCCACCGTCATGGCGAGAAAATTTAAACCATTGTTACAACGGTTGTTTAGCCTTCGGTCCGCAGCGGCTTGGCGCTTGCGCCTTCGCCTGTTAGCCGCGGCGCATGCGCCAGACGCCCCTGCCTCCGCTTCCCGAATGGGCGCCGCACGAAGCCGTGTGGATCGGCTTCCCGAGCGATCCCGCGCTGTGGCTCGGCGACCTCAAGCCCGCCGAAGAGGAAGTCTCGGCCTTCGCTGCGGCAGTCCATGCGGGCGGCAAGGGCGAGAAGGTGCGCCTCGTGGCGGCGCACGAAGGCGCGGGCGAGGGCGCGCGCCGGCTGGCTCCCTTCGCGGAGGTCATCGTCCAACCATTCGGCGACATCTGGCTGCGCGACACGGGACCGGTCATCCTCGGCACCGGCGGCGGACGCCGCGCACGGGGGTTCGGCTTCAACGGCTGGGGCGGCAAGTATGAGCTCGATGGCGACCAGGAGATCGGCCAGCGGCTCGCCAGGCGCGCCGGCCTGCCCTTCGCAAGATCAGACTGGATCCTGGAGGGCGGCGCGATCGACGGCGACGGATCGGGCACGGTGATCACGACCGAGCAATGCCTGCTCAACCCCAACCGCAACACCCTGACTCGCGAGGAAACCGAAGAGCGGCTGCGCCGCGACCTCGGGTTCGAACGCGTGGTCTGGCTCGGCTCGGGCCTGCTCAACGACCACACCGACGGCCACATCGACAATCTCGCGCGGTTCGTCGCGCCCGGCAGGGTCGCGATCCCGACCGCGGCAAAGGACGACCCCAACGATGCGGTCTACAAGGACGCTGCGCGGCGGCTGGCCGATGCGAAGCTCGACGTCGTCACTTTGCCCTCACCCGGACGGATCGCCGACGAGAACGGCGACATAATCCCGGCGAGTTACATGAATTTCTACATCGGCAATGCAGCGGTGGTAGTTCCGCAATATGGCGCGGCCAACGACCGCGCCGCGGTCGACGTCGTCCAGGCGCTGTTCCCCGAGCGCGTTGCAATCGGCCTGCGCGCCGACCACATTCTGACCGGAGGCGGAAGCTTCCACTGCATCTCGCAGCAGGTGCCGGCGTGAACTTACCCCCGATCGTCATTCCCGCGAAAGCGGGAATCCCGCTCCTTCCTTCTTACCTGGCAGTTGCGGGGCCCCCGCTTCCGCGAGGGTGACGGAGAAACGGATGTCGAAACTCACAGTAGCAGCCCTCCAACTCGCGTTTACGGACGACAGCGACGCCAACATCCGCGCGGTCGGCGAGCTCGTGCGCGAAGCCGCGGCGAAGGGCGCCGAAGTCGTCCTTCCGCCGGAGCTGTTCGAGGGCCCCTACTTCTGCCGCGTCGAGGACGAGAGCCTGTTCGCGACTGCGCGCCCAACGGACGAGCACCCGTCGGTGCTGGCGATGCGGAAACTCGCCGAAGAGCTGAAAATCTGGATCCCGACCAGCTTCTTCGAGCTCGACGGGCCGCATCATTACAACAGCCTCGCGATGGTCAGCCCCGACGGCTCGGTCGCCGGGGTCTATCGCAAGAGCCACATTCCCGACGGCCCCGGCTACGAGGAAAAATTCTACTTCCGGCCGGGCAATACCGGCTTCAAGGTGTGGGACGGCCCGCATCACGCGAAGCTCGGCGTCGGCGTGTGCTGGGACCAGTGGTACCCCGAGACCGCGCGGGCGATGATGCTGATGGGCGCGGAGATCCTCTTCTATCCGACCGCGATCGGCACGGAGCCGCACGACCCCGACCTCGACACCTCGCGGCTGTGGCGCCGGGCGATGATCGGCCACGCCGTCTCGAACGTGGTCCCGGTCGTCGCCGCCAATCGAATCGGCACCGAGTGCGGGCAGCGATTCTACGGCCACAGCTTCATCTGCGACGAGCGCGGCGACATGCTGGCCGAGTTCGGGGCGGAAGAGACGGGCGTTCTCGTCGCGACCCTCGACATCGCGGCAGCGAAGAAGCACCGCGCCGCCTTCGGCTTCTTCCGCGACCGCCGGCCAGAGCTTTACGGACGGCTCACCGAGGACATCTGAGCTCGAGCGCCCGCTCGAACACGCTTTCGAACATCGCCGCGGTCAGTCGGCCGGTGTTCTGGTTGTAGCGCGAGCAATGATAGCTCGACAGCAGGATTCGGCCATCCGGCGCAGCGTGCTCCGCGAGGTGGCCGAACCTGGAGCCCGACGGCGGCATGCCGAGAGCGCGGCAGGCGGCGACGTGGCCGATCTGCCCGAGCCCGACGAGCACGCGCACGCTCGGCAGCAAGGCAAGCCCGGCTTCGAGATAATTGCGGCAGTTTCGAATTTCGCTCGGCTCGGGCTTGTTTTGCGGCGGCAGGCATTTGACCGAGTTCAAGATGATGATGCCGTTGAGGCGGAGGCTATCGTTGGGGTCGGCGCGATATTCGCCGGTTGCGAGGCCGAACTTGAGCAGGGTCGCGAACAGCAGCTCGCCGGCATAGTCGCCGGTGAACGGTCGCCCGGTGCGGTTGGCGCCGTGCTTGCCGGGCGCGAGCCCGACGATCGCCAGCCACGCCTTGGGGTCGCCGAACGCCGGCACCGGCGCGTTCCACCAGTCGGGATATTCGGCGCGCAGTTCGTGCCGGAAGCGCACCAGCCGAGGGCAAAGCGGACAGTCGCGCGGCGCTTCGGCCTGGGGGATCGGCGACAGGTCGGCGGGTTGGATGGTCACGTTTACCCAATACCGTTTGTGCTGAGCTTGTCGAAGCACTGTCCTTTCTTCTAGCGCCGCAAGCGAAAGGCAGCCCTTCGACAGGCTCAGGGCAAGCGGGCGTTGGTGTCTGAACCCACTTACCTCTACGCCATCGCGATCGGGTCCAACCGCCCGCACGGCCGCCACGGCCGCCCGCCGCAGGTCGTCGAAGCGGCGATCGCGCGGCTCGAGCAGGAGTTCGGCCTGTTCGACGCCTCGCCGATCGTCCTCAACGCCGCGCATGGCGGGGCCGGGCGCGACTTCGCCAATGCGGTCGCGCTCGTCGAGAGCGAAATCGAACCGGTCGAGATGCTCGCACGGCTCAAGGCGGTCGAAGCGGATTTCGGCCGCCGCCGGGGCCGGCGCTGGGGCCCGCGCGTGCTCGATCTCGACATTGCACTGTGGAGCGGCGGCCGGTTCCGTTCGCGGCGGTTGACCATCCCGCATCCGCAGCTTGCCCGGCGCAGCTTCGTCCTGCAGCCTCTCGCGGCGATCGCTCCCGATTGGAGCCTCGGCCCGCTGGCAGTCCGCCACCTGACAGACCGCCTTGCCCGCAGGCGGCCGCGAGGGTAACGGGCCGATGCTGGTCGGGCCCATAGCTCAGTTGGTAGAGCAACTGACTTTTAATCAGTAGGTCGCTGGTTCGAATCCAGCTGGGCTCACCAGCCTTCGCCCTTCGGGCTATCGCTGGCTAGGCGGCGCGCCTTTGAAGGGCGAAGGAGGGCCGCCCGAAGTCTCCTCCCTACTTGAACTCGACGTGCCGCCGCTTCCGCAGCGCCTTCTTCTCCGCCGGCGGCGCGGCGCGGCTGTCGGCGAGCAGCGCGAGGCACATGGCGAAGCACACGCCGATCGCGGCCGTGCGCAGCGGGAAATCGACGACCGAGTGGACGAGCACCGCGGCCGAGGCGATCGCCGCGGCGCGCGCGAAGGGCCCTGCTTCAGGCGTCCGCCACGCGCGCCACACCGCCGCACCCCACCAAGCGAGGAACAGCAGAATCAGAAGCACGCCCGGGAGCCCCAGCTCGAGCGCCAGCTCGGCATAATCATTGTGCGCATGGACGACATATTCGGGCGTGACCTGAGCGGCCTGTTCGTAAAGCGGGTAGACCGCGCGGAACGATCCCAGCCCTGAGCCGAGCGGCATGAAATCCGCTGCCGCGCGCGAGGTGGTCGCAAGGATGGTCCCGCGCGAATGTGCCGACGTCGCGGCATGCTCGCCGATCTTGCCGCTGCCGATCGCCGTCGCCTGGAGGGCCGCGATGGCCGCGATGAACAATAGTCCGGTCAGGGCGACCACCCACAGGCGCAGGCGGCTCGCCGGAGGAAGGACCACGAGCGCGCTCGCGGCAAGGACGGGAAGCGCGAGGCCCCAGCCGGCGAGCGAGCCGTTGAGCGCCAGCCCCACGACGACCACGATGCCCAGGCCAGCCGCCATCGCGACGATCGCCGAATAGCGCTGCATGCCCGCCGTCCGCGCCGCCGCGACAATCGCCGCAAGGAACGGGATCGTGACCACCAGCAGCGTCGCCATGTGATTGACGTTGGCGAAGAAGCCAACGCCTTTCCCGGGGTTCGTCTCGCGGTAGAGGTAAAGGGGCGACAGCTCGGCGGTCGAGCTGGCGACCTGCATCGCGCCCAGCGCGACTCCGGCAAGCGTCCCGGCGATCAGCGCGATCGCGAGCCATCTCGGGCGATAGGCCCTGAGGCGGAGCATCGCGCAGACCATCGCAAGCGGCGGAATGATCCCGAGCAGCGAATCGAGAGTCGCGGCCGGCGTCAGCGACAGCGGCTCCGCGGGCACAGCCATGCCGATCGCGCCGAATCCGGCGGCGACGCTCTCGCGCGGACCGAGACTCGCCCAAATCGAAGCCGGCAATGGGACAAGCTGCAGCCCCACCAGCGCGATCGCGATTACGGCAATCAGCAGCAATTGCCTGGCCGCGCGGGACAACGGCTCGTCCCCCTTGGCCATCGCCGCCCAGGCGATGATCGCAATGCCCGCAAGCTGGAGGACCATGTTCTGCCAGATGCCTTGCGCGCTGCCGCCGAGGACGAGGCAGGCGAACAGATAGGCCGGCGCTACGAGGATCCGGCCGACGCTAGGCATCAGACCCCGAGCGGGTCAGCTTGAGGTCCGTGATCCTCGCCTCCGCCTGCTGGGCGATATCGGCGGAGCGCCCGATCAGCTCGAGCCGCTGAGCCGGGCAATTCGCGGGAATTTCGAAAGTCCAGCCGTGCACGGCTGCCTCATTGATCGCGATGTCCGCGATCGGCTCGTTCGATTTTTCGCAACGGACCGACCAGCGCAGCAATTCCGGGTGCGCGGAGGAACCTGCGAGCTGCATCTGCAGGCGATACCGGCCCGGCGGCAGGAGGACGAGCTGGCTCGCGAGCGCGCCATCGACATTGCCGTAGAAGATGACGTGGAGCTTCTTGCCGCGCTGCCGCTCGGCGAGCCCGACATCTGACGAGCCAAACGACCAGTTGAACGGCGGCGGGGGCTCCGGGATCGAGAAGCCCGGATCGAAGACGAGACCACCATCGCCCGCACCGCCCGCACCGACCGACGACCAGATCGCCCGGGCGCGCGCATAGTCGCCGCTCGCGACCAGATTGGAGAGCAGGATCGGGAGCCAGTTGCTTTCGGGCCTGCGGTGCCCAACGTCGGCGAGCGCCAGAATCGCCTCGGCATTGCCCGCGTCCCGGGCGAGTGCGGTAAGGACGTCATTTTCAAGCGCCGGCTGGGACCGGAACAGTGCCCGCATCTCCGGCCAGTTGCTGCGGTCCTTCGCATAAGCGGCGACGAACGGCGCTGCCGCGCCGGCGCCGTTCGGGGAAAGCCTCGCAAGAATCGTCACCTGCTTCAAGCCTTTGAGCAGAGGTCCCGAGCGCAGATAATAGCCGGCGAGGAAGTAAGCGGCGGGCATCGAGCGCGGATCGCGCCACTGCGCAGCAAGAAAGGCGGCTTTCGCCGCTTCGGCATTGCCTGCCGTCTGCGCCCGAACTCCGCGCACGAGGAACGGCTCCGGCGACAAAGGGGATTTGGCCGCGGCATCCTCGAACATTCGAAAGACATGCGGGTCGATGCGCCTGCGCTCGCGCGACGCGGTGCCGATCTCGGCCAGTCCGCGCGCGATTTCCACCGACGGATGGCCCGCCCAGAACCTTGCCGCGGAGGCAGGCCGGAGCGGCGCCAGTGCGGCAACCGCGGCGTTGCGGACCACCTGGACGGCAAGCAGCAGCGCAAGGACGACGACGAGGACGCGGCGAACGATCAGCAACCCCTTCCCCCGCTGCTTGTCAGGCTTCCGACTCCTCGGCCGCGGCCGGCGCGCGCTTCTCTTCCTCGGCCTGAGGGATCATCAGGATCTCGGTGCTCTTCACCTTGCCCTTGCCGTAACCGTAGCCGTAACCGTAGCCATATCCGTAGCCGTAGCTGTAACCATAGCCGTAGCGGCCGTAGCCGTAGCTTCCGCCGGCGTCGGTCGCCTTGGTCAGCACAGCGCCGAGGATGTGGGTGCCGGTGGCCTCGAGCCGGTTGAGGGCCTCGACGGCCGCGCGCGTGCGGGTTCTCGAGCTTTCGATGACGAACAGCACTTCGCCAGCGGCGGCTGCGAGCAGCGGCGCGTCGGCGAGGCCGAGAGTCGGGGGACCGTCGATGATCACCAGCTCGAAGCGCTCGCTCGCCTCCGCCATCACCTTGCGGATTCGTCCCGTGGAGAGAAGGTCGGCAGGGCTCGGCGGGACCGGGCCGCTCGGCAGCAGCCACAGATTGGAGTGCTGGGTCTCGACGACATGGTCCTCGACCTTGTCGTCGGTGGTGAGCAGCTTGCTCAACCCGACCTTCTCGCTCGCGGCCTTGAACGCCGGTTTGCGCAAGTCCCCGTCGATGAGAAGCACTGATCTGCCGCGCCGCGCGAAATTCTGGGCAAGCGCGAGCGCCGAGGACGATTTGCCTTCGCCCGACCGCGTGCTGGTCAGCATCAACACCTTGGGCATCCCAGCTTCGGTGCTGAAGCGAAGCGCGGCGACGATCGCCGAATAGGCTTCGGAAATGACCGACGTCGGGTCTTTCAGGTCCTCGACGAACGCGTCCTTGGCCGGCGTTCGCGGCACCGCACCGAGGCAAGGCAGCGAAAGCTTGCGGCGCACGTCCTCGCGGCTCTTGATGGTGTCGTTGATGAACTCCAGCCCGATCGCACCCGCCATGCCGGCGGCGAGGCCGAGGCCGAGGCCGAGAAGCAGGTTGAGGAACAGGTCCGGCTTGAACGGCAGCCGCGGCACGGTCGCCCGGTCGACGATCGACACCGGAGCAACGCCGACGCCTCCGGCGACGCCAATCTGCTTATAGCGCTGCAGCAGCGCATCGTAGAGGGCGCGGTTGGTGTCCACGTCGCGCTGCAGGATGGTGTAGCGGATGCTGCGGCCACGCAGGTCGAGCACCGCGCCCTTGAGCCGCGAGACTTGCGCCTGGAGCTGCCGTTCCGCCGACAAGGCGGCACGATATTGCGCGAGCAGGGTGTTGTTGCGGCCGGATGTCACGCGTGCCGCCTGCTGACCGATCTGGCGCCGCAATTCGTCGATCTGCGATTTAAGGCTGACCATTTCCGGGTGGTCTGGCTTCATGAAAGTGCGCTTCTGCTGATAGTCCGCCTGCAGTTGCGCGAGCTGCTGCTGCATCTGCTGCGTGCTCTGCGTCACCTCGGTCGTCGGGCCGGTCGCGAGCGACTGGCGGTAGGCGCCTTCGGCCGCGATCCGCCGCGCGGTGGCATCGGCGAGCGAATCGTTGAGCTTCATCAGCGCATCGCCCTGGAGCGAGCTGGTGTCGCTCCCGCCCTGCGCGTTGCCGGTGTTCACGATCCCCTGCTGCTGGGCATAAGCGACCAGCGAGCGCTCCGACCGTTCGAGGTCCCCGCGCGTCTTGTTGATCTGCCGCTCGAGGAAGTTGCGTGCGTAGGCTGATGATTCATAGCGCCGCTGTATCGCTGTATCGATGAAGCCGTCAGCAACGGCATTCGCAACGCTCGCGGCGAGCTGGGGCGAAGTGGAATCGAAGGTGAACTTGATCAGCTGACCCTGCTGCGGCGGGATGACGGTGAGGTTGGATGCGACCAGAGTGGTGGCGATGCGCAGCCGCCGCGATGCGTTGACGTCCTGCGGCACGACCTCGGGGTTATTGGCGAGGTTGAGCTCCTGGGCAGCGCGCTCGGCTACGCTGCGGCTCTCGAGCAGGCCGACCTGTGTCGCCACGAAATTGTAGGTGTCGCCACCGGAGACGACCTGTTGGTCGCGGTCCTGCTCGGTGACCTCGAAGGACGGCGGATTGGCTTCCAGCGTCACCCCCGCGCGATAGACGGGACGCGTGAGCAGCGTCGCCAGGATCGCGCCGGCAAGGCCGAGCGCGACGGCACCCAGGACGAGCCAGCGCCAATGGTGGACGATGCGCATGAGCGCCGGCAGGTCGAGGATCGTCGACGCTGAATAATTGCGCTGTCCGCGGCCGAGCTGTTCGGCACCGGTGTAGGGGCCGACCGGCCATGCGCCCTC
This sequence comes from Sphingomicrobium sp., assembly GCA_035700945.1. Taxonomy (GTDB): domain Bacteria; phylum Pseudomonadota; class Alphaproteobacteria; order Sphingomonadales; family Sphingomonadaceae; genus Sphingomicrobium. The sequence goes on from DASSOE010000039.1 coordinate 9,139, forward strand.
ATTGGGTACTGCCAGGCTGGTGTTCACGTTACTCGCCTCGCGCTTGTGTTGCCCCGCCGTGCATCAGAACGGCCTGAACAGGTTGATCAACGGGATGCTCGAAAAAATCTGCCGCTGCACTTCCTTGATCCTCGATCCGTCGACGACCACGATGTCGCCCGCATAAATCCGCGGATCGCGAGCCTGGCCGCGGCGGATGGCAGTGAGGTCGAACGCCGCTGCCTGCCGTTGACCGCCGATGGTGCGAAATACGGCGACGCGGCGCGGATTGGCATCGTCGCGCGTGCCGCGGGCAAGCGCGATCGCCTGGATCAGAGTCATCGGCCCGGCGACCTGGAACTGACCGGCCTGTCCGACCGCCCCGTCCACCGTCACCACGTGGGCGCGCGACTCCTTGATCGCGACGCTGACGTCGGGATGCTCGAAGTATTTGGCCCCGAGCAGCTGCGTCAGCCTGTCGTCGAGCTCGGCCGTCGTCATGTTGACGGCATCAACCTCGCCGACGAGCGGAAGCGAAATATGCCCTGCGAGATCGACCTCGTAATCGCCGGAGATCTCCTCGCCCTTGAAAACCTTGATCGACACCTTGTCGAGCGGCGAAATATGGTAGTTGGATTCGAGAGCCTGAACCGTCGGAGCGTCCGGAGCGGCAAGCGGCCGGTCGTAGGGGATCGTGCCCCCGCGCGTGTCCGCACAGCCAGCAGCCAGAATCGCAGCTCCAACGACAAGCGCAGCCAGAAATCGGCGTGGAGTCAGATCAATAAACACGATCGCTTCTCCCGTGTCGGAGGGGCGCCCTATTCCAAATTTGGTCGTTTGTTGAGGGACTAATGTCCAAAATCGCGCAAGTCAGGGCGACGCTACCTCCTTTTCGACCGTTCGGGTGTCCAGGAACCAGCTGTCCGATCCCTCGATCGCGAGCGCCGTCAGCACGCCGGTCCGGTAGGCGCCGGTATCGATCCCGATGCGGTTCGGGCGCATTTCGACCTCGGGCCGGATGGTGTGCCCGTGCACGACGATAAAACCATGGTCCGTCTCGTCGAACAGGAACGGCTCGCGGATCCAGCGCAGGTCGGACTGGCGCTGCTGGTCGATTTCGACTCCGGGCCGGATGCCGGCGTGGACGAAGAGATAGTCGCCGAAGCGGCATGAATCGTCGAAGGTCTCGAGGAATGCGACATGATCCATTGGGATCGCCTCACGAACGGCGGCCAGCGCATCGTCATCGCTCAACCGGGCCATTTGTCCCGCGTCCACACCGTAGCTGGCGAGGCATTCGCGGCCGCCGAACGAGCGCCATTTGGCGATCAGATCGGCCTCGCCGCCGAGGATTCGAAGCAACACCTCCTCGTGATTGCCGAGAAGGAAGACCGCCTGCACGCCCGGGTGGTCGTAGGTCCGGAGCCGCTCGACGACCTCAGCCGAGCTCGGCCCGCGGTCGATCAGGTCCCCGACGAAGACGAGCAGGACCTTGCGCGCCTTTCGGTCGGCGATGTCGCCGTGAATCTTGCCGAGCAGCTGCTCCAGCAGGTCGAGGCGGCCGTGAATGTCGCCCACCGCATAGGCGCGCCACCCGCGCGGGCCCGCCGGGCCGCTTTCCTGTCGAGGAGCGAAATTGAACATCGGCCCCCTTAGCCCGACCCGCCTGTCGCCTGGCAAGAACTTCCCAAAGCGGACCAATAACGATCCAGATCGCAAACTGCTCCTGAACCGCGCAATTGACGCCGGCGCTCAGGTGCTGATCAGGTCGAAGCGGGGAATCTCGACGTCGAAGGCAGTGCCGTCCTCGTCGACCATGCGGTAGCTTCCGCTCATCGCTCCGCTCGGCGTGTCGAGCGGACATCCGGACACATAGTCGAAGCTGCCGCCGGGAGCGATCAGCGGCATCTCGCCGACCACCCCTTCGCCGATAACCTCGTGGATCGTTCCCCGCCCGTCGACGATCGACCAGCTGCGCGAAAGCAGCTGCACGGCAAGGTCGGAGCGGTTCTCGATCCGGACGTGATAGGACCAGAACCAGCGGCTTGCAGATGCGTCCGACTGCTCGGCGAGGAAGCTGACCGCCACGCGCACGGCGATGCCGCGGGTCACCGCGACATTGGGGAACAGCATGGCAAGCGCGTCGATCGTCACGCGCCTAACTTAGCGGGCGCATCACGCCGCACAACTAGCCGAGTCCGCCTGCGCGCCGAAGGCGCTCGACCAGCCGCGACCGCGCCTCGGCAAGGCCGCGTGCCCGCTCCGCGATGAGGTCGCGCAGCAGGAAGTGGCCGGTCAGCGCAAGCCCCTCGTCGATCTCCGCCCATGTCCCCTGCCCGCCTTCGCGGACGAAGGGCGGCAGCGGCAGCAGCTTTCCGGCATAGGGCTCGGCCTGCGCTGCGCTCACCGCCCGGCCGGACTTGGGGCTGACGGCGACGAGTGGGTCGCTCGCGCCGGTCACCGCGCATCGATCGAGGTCGAGCCCAAATCCCAGCTCCGCGAGCAGGAGCAGCTCATAGCGGACGAGCGCCGCGCCCCAGCCGCTGGCCGATGGCGCCGCCTCGATCGCATCGAGCAGCGCCTCGAGCGTCTGGTAGAGCCTTGGATAGGGCTGACCCTCCGGAAGCGCCGTCGCGGTGAGCACCGTCGCCCACTCGATCGCGGCGGCCGGGAGCGGCTCCGACAGCAACGGCCCGCGGCTGTGGACAAGCTCCACCGTCGCCTGCGGGAGCTGCGTCTCGGTCCGGGCCGAAAGCTGCGCCTCGACAACATTGCCCGCCATCAACACAGGGCGCATGCGCCGCCCGCGCGCGCCGCGCACATAGGCGGCCTGGAGCCCGTGCCCGGGAGTCATCAGCCGAGCGACGGCGCCATGTTCGCCATGGCTCCTCAGCGCGCAGACAATGGCGACCGTGCCGTACCGCATGGCTCAGGGCTGCGCTCTCGTTTGCCGCGAGGCAAGTCTGCCGTATAGCCGCAGGCCGATGCCAGCGCCGGACCCAGGCACCAGCCACGCAGCGCCGTCCGATTGGCTGCTCCTCGCGCTCATCGCCGCGCTACCGCTGATGAAGCCGCCGCTCTCCTATCCGGTGGTGCTTCCCGACATCCTCCTCCTGTTGCTCGTGGGCGCCCTCGCCTTCGAGCTGCTCTTGCGGCGGCGACGCATCGAGTGGACGCCGGCGAACTGGGTTCTCATCGCGTACGGGGCCAGTCTCGCGCCGTCGCTTCTCGCCAGCGGCGACGTTGCGTCCAGCCTGATCAAACTCGCCGGCAACTTCTATCTCGTCATTCTCGCCGGGCTGACCGCGTCGCTGGTCGACAGCGAGGCGAAGCTGCGCCGCGCGATCATGGTGTGGCTCGGGGCCACTGCCGCGATGGTGCTTCTGGCGCCGCTCAGCGTCGCCGCTTTCACCCTCTCGAGCGGCTCGGCGCTGCTGGATTACGCCAGCTACGGTTTCGGCTCCTTGCCCCCGGGCAATTACCCGCGCCTCGCGCTGACCTTCATCAACGCCAACATGATGTGCAATTATCTGACCGTTTCGCTCGGTCTCCTCCTCGCGGCGAATCGCTGCGGATGGATTGCGCGTGCGACTTTTTACCTGCTGCTGGCCGGCATCCTCTTTGCGGCGCTGACGAGCCTTTCACCCGGCCTCGGCGGGATTGCCTTGCTTGCGGGGCTCTGGGCCTGGCTGACTAAGCTCAAGTCGGCGCCTCGGATCGCGAAAGGGGGATTGGCGGCCGGCATCGCCCTTGCGCTTCTCTTCGTCGTCGCGCTTGCCGTCACTCCGGTCGTCTATCCGGCCGCGCCGTTCCTGATCCGGGTGCCGCTGACGGACACCCTTCTTGCGCCGTCCGGCCGTTTCCTGACCTGGACGTCCGCAGCGCACGAGTTCCTTCGTCAACCGCTGGTCGGGCACGGCATCGGCGTCGACGCCGCCGCCGTCACGTATCCCCGGCCCGACGGGTTCGTCGAGCAGCTGACCGATGCCCACAACCTGTTCCTCAGCATCGCCGCGCAAGCCGGCCTCCTCGGGCTGGCCGGACTCGCCGCCGTGATCGCGCTTGCAATCCGGCTCACGGGAAAGCTCCAGCTAGACGAACCGCGCGGGACGGCGTTGAGACTGGCGCTCGGCCTCTCTTTCCTCGACGCCTTCGTCTACCAGGGGTTCGGCGGCTCGTTCGAGGATACGCGCCATCTGTGGGTACTTCTGGGATTGCTGATCGCCGCCCGGCGCCTGAGCTTCACCCGCCCGGATGGAAATAATCGTACACCTGCCGGGCCGTCGCCCGGCTGATCCCCGGCGCCTTTTCCAGATCCTCGAGCGCCGCGCCCTTGACCGCGCGCGCCGTGCCGAAGTGCATCAGCAGCGCGCGCTTGCGCGTCGGGCCGATGCCGGGGACGTCGTCGAGCGTCGACATGGTCAGGCTCTTGGCCCGTTTCGCGCGGTGCGTTCCGATCGCGAACCGGTGCGCTTCGTCGCGCAGGCGCTGGAGATAGAACAACAAAGCGGAGTTCGGCGGCAGCGTGATCTCGCGCCCGCCCGGGAGATGAAAGATCTCGCGGCCCTCGCGCCCGTGGTGCGGTCCCTTGGCGACGCCGACCACCGGCACGTCGTGAACGCCCATGTCCTCCATCACCTCGCACACCGCGGAGAGCTGGCCCTTGCCGCCGTCGAGCAGCAGCAAGTCGGGCCATTCGCCGCTCTGCCGGTCGGGGTCTTCCTTCTCGAGCCGCCCGAAGCGGCGCTCGAGCACCTCGCGCATCATTGCGAAATCGTCCCCCGGCTGGGTCTCCAGCCGCTTGATGTTGAACTTGCGGTAGGCGTTCTTGCGGAACCCCTCCGGTCCAGCGACGACCATCGCGCCGGTCGCGTTCGTCCCCATGATGTGGCTGTTGTCATAGACCTCGATCCGCTTGGGTACTTCGGCGAGCTCGAACGTGTCGGCGAGCTCGCGCAGGATCTTGCCCTGCGTCGTTGTCTCGGCGAGGCGCCGGTCGAGCGCCTCCTCGGCGTTGCGTTTGGCCTGCTCCATCAGCTTGCGGCGAGAGCCGCGCTGCGGGACCTCGATCCCGACCTTGTGGCCGGAGCGTTCGCACAGCGCCTCC
>DASSOE010000040.1:0-2430 GCA_035700945.1 Sphingomicrobium sp.
CGGCACCGCGCAGAAGATCGTCAACGGCCGCTACAGCCAGTCGATCAACCTCACCAGCTTCGCCGGTGTGTTCCCGATGGACGACCCGCGCTATGTGATCGTCGTCATGCTCGACGAGCCCAAGGCCACCAAGGAAACCTATGGCTTCACCACCGCCGGCTGGAACGTCGCGCCGGTGGTCAGCCGCACGATCAGCCGGATCGCGCCGATGCTCGGCGTCGCTCCGCACATGCACCGGGAACCGAACCTGTCGGAAGTGCTGCCGTTCGTCCAGGAAGAACACAAGCAAGACGCGAAGAAGGACTGACGGCGTGAAATTGCGGGACATCGCCGAAGTCGATTCCGATTCCGAGGTGACCGGCTTCGCGATCGACCATCGCAAGGTCGCCAGGGGAAGCGTGTTCGGCGCGTTCAGGGGCGCGGTGTTCAACGGCGAGGATTTCGTGCCCGAGGCGGTGCGGCGCGGCGCCGTCGCCGTGGTGGCGCGCCCCCAAGCGGAGGTCCCGCAGGTCCCACATCTCGCCGATCCCGAGCCGCGGCGGCTGTTCGCGGAACTCGCGTCGAAATTCTACGCGCCTTATCCCGACACCGTCGTCGCGGTCACCGGCACCAACGGCAAGACCTCGACGGTCGAAATGACACGGCAAATCTGGCGCATGTCGGGCCACCGCTCGGCCTCGATCGGGACGCTCGGCGTGACCACCTCCGACGACCAGGTGAAGACCGGCCTGACGACGCCGGACATCGTCACCTTCCTCCACAACATGGCCGGGCTCGAGCGGATGGGCACGTCGCATGTCGCTTACGAAGCGTCGAGCCACGGGCTCGACCAGCACCGCTGCGAAGGGGTGCCGCTCGCCGCCGCCGCCTTCACCAACTTCAGCCGCGACCATCTCGACTATCACGAAACGATGGAGGCCTATTTCGAGGCGAAGATGCGGCTGTTCGAGGAGCTGCTCCCCGCCGGCAGGCCCGCGGTCGTGTGGACCGACGATCCGAAATCCGAAGAGGTGATCGAGCGCTGCTCGCGGCTCGGCCACAAGGTGCTGACCGTCGGCCGCGGCGGCGACACCATCCGCCTGGCCGGCCAGAGCGCGACGCCGCTCGGCCAGGCGCTTCTGCTCGAATATGAAGACCGCAGCCTCAAGCTCTCCCTGCCGCTGATCGGCGCCTACCAGGCCGCCAATGTGCTGGTCGCCGCGGGGCTGACGATGGCGACGGGGCTCGGCTTCGACCGCGCCTTTTCGGCGATGCAGCGCGTGGCGCCGGTGCGCGGTCGGCTCGAGCGCGCGGTGATCAGCCGCGACGGAGTCCCGGTCTATATCGACTATGCCCACACCCCCGACGCGCTCGAAGCGGCGATCGCCGCGCTGCGCCCCCATGTCGATGGCCGGCTTATCACCGTTTTCGGCGCCGGCGGCGACCGCGACCAGGGCAAGCGCCCTGAGATGGGCGCCATCGCGGTCCGCATGTCCGACGTGGTGATCGTCACCGATGATAATCCCAGGAGCGAAGACCCGGCGCACATCCGCTCGGCGATTTTGGCGGGCGCGCCCGGGGCTACGGAGGTTTCCGGCCGCCGAGAGGCGATTGCCGAGGCCATCCGAATTGCGCAGCAGGGCGACATCGTGCTCGTCGCCGGCAAGGGCCACGAGACTGGCCAGATCGTCGGCGACCGGGTGCTGCCCTTCGACGATGCGCTGGTCGCGCGGGAGTGCGCGGCGTGACCGCCCTCTGGACCTCGGACGAAATCGTGGCCGTGACCGGCGGCGCGGCAAGCGCCCCGTTCGAAGTCACCGGCGTCACTTTCGACAGCCGCGAAGTGAGCCCCGGCGACCTGTTCGTCGCAATGCCGGGCACCGTCCATGACGGGCACAAGTTCGTCGATGCCGCTTTCGCCGCGGGCGCGGCGGGTGCGATCGTCTCGCAGCCGGTCGAGGGTGCGCATGTGCTGGTCGACGATGTGTTCGCCGCTTTGCAGGCGCTAGGCCGCGCGGCGCGCGAGCGGACACAGGCCACGATCCTCGGAGTCACCGGCTCAGTCGGCAAAACCAGCACCAAGGAAGCGCTCTACGCCGCGCTCGACCGCAACCGGCCGGGCAGGGTCCATCGTTCGGTCAAGAGCTACAACAACCACACCGGCGTGCCGCTGAGCCTCGCGCGCATGCCCCGCGACGCCGAGCTCGCGATCCTGGAAATGGGGATGAACCATGCCGGCGAAATCGGCGCCCTGACCGCTCAGGTCCGCCCGCACCTGGCGCTCATCACCGCCATCGCGCCCGCTCACATCGAACATCTCGGGTCGGAACAGGCGGTCGCCGACGCCAAGGCCGAGATTTTCGAAGGGCTCGAGCCCGACGGGATCGCCATTATCCCCAACGACACGCCGCACCGCGGGCGGCTGGTGAAGGCGGCGCGGCGGCGCGCCGA